>JACCVJ010000583.1 GCA_013698215.1 Tatlockia sp.
TACTCAACATTAATCTTGTCCCAACAGGCTTTGAGATAGAAAGAAGGCTGTTGAGGAGTTGGCAAATTTATCATAAATGCGATCGCGCGTTACTAATCTTCCTCACACATTTCTCAAATCTACTTGACTGCTACTTAATTTTGAGACAACCGTTTTACTTCTTCACCCCCCAATAGTTGATCGGCTTCAATAAGTAAAGAGGGAATGCGATCGCGATGAGGACTAGCTGCTAAACATTGATTCAAGTCTAACTTGTCTAACTTATCAGCCTTAGCACCGGGAAACCAATCACCACCCGAACCTAGCAAGTTGTAGCGCATTTTTGCATATTCAATCATGTCGTAAGAAATTGCTAAATCTCTCAGCGCCAAAATCACCGGAATATTTACCCCTCCTGGGGTTTTATCAAACTTTGGTAAGCCTATATGCCCAGAATTTACCCAATCTTCTCCCAAAGATGCGACTTGCTGTTGCGTTAATCTGTGCAAAATTGGCGGCAAAATTTCCCCCGCGCGATCTAATAATTCTAGGGTTTTTAGGTGTTCGTCAAAGTCTTGCGGCTTTGCTGCACCAATGCTCAGAGTATGTACTTGCTCATGACTTAGACAAAATAAGTCATTGAATACCATTGGGCTAAGAGGCTGACACAAATTTACTAACTTTTGGGGCGGTTTGTACAGCATTCCGCCTTTATCAGACGGGCTAATGATAAACACACCCATGTCATGACGATTAGCAGCTAGAATCGCCTCCCAGTTGATTTGATTGATGTAGTACCAATGCAGATTTAAGTAGTCAAATTGATTGGTGGCGATCGCCTGTAAAATAATTTCTAAGGAGCCATGAGTCGAAAAGCCAATAAATCTAACTTTTCCTTGAGCTTGCAACGATTGAGCAACTTCTAAGCAACCCCCAGGAAGCATACTTTGGTTAAAAGTTTCTTGATTATTAATCCCGTGTATTCCTAGCAAATCCACATAATCTAGCTGCAAATTGGCTAAAGATTGCTCAAAATTGCGGAGAAATTCTTTAGAATCGGCTTTAGGCGAAACTTTAGTTTGCACAATTAGGCGATCGCGCTCTAATGTCGCTAAAATTTTCCCCAACTGCAACTCTGACGTACCATAACCCCGCGCTGTCTCTATATGATTTATGCCAACTTCTAGCGCTCGTTTTATTGTGGCTGCTAAATTCTGCTGATTATCTTCAGGAATTTGTGCCTCTGGGACATCTTGCCATTTATACTGATACCTCATCCCACCGCAAGAAAATAGCGGCATTTGCAATTCTGTCCGCCCAAATCGTCGATATTTCATGGTTGACTAATAACTGATTGTGGTAGCTCGGTACTCAATCGCAATGGTAAATTAGGGGTAGACAGCGATTGAGCGTAAGCAGGAGTGAGAAAAGGCTCATAAAGCTTCGCGTTTGGTGTCAATTGGTTAATAAATGCCAAACTTACCCCAGAAATTAGCTGACGTAATGGTTGCGCTTCTGCCCCTCTACGTTCTTTAATTACCCCTGTATCGGTAAGTGCTTGGCTATGAGGATTCCCTACACTTAAATGCGTCCCACCGATGGCTGTGATTAAATACTTTTGAGCGCCAAGTTGAGTAAAAGGTCGTAATTGATGGTTGAGTATAGGAGTTATCGCATCGTCGGTACTCGCTAAAACTAAGACGGGAATATTAATTTTACTTAAACCATTTTCCCCAAATAATTGCCCAACTACCGGATTGAGCGCGATCGCATTTTTTATGCGCCGATCTTGCAATTGCACCTTACTATCAATCAAAGTCGCCGCTCCACATTGCAACCAATCGCCGGGTGATTGCATCAGAGGATTGACATCTTTACAAGCAATTCTCAATTGCTGCAAGTTTAATTCTCCCCCAGCTACCGCCAAAGCTGTATAACCGCCTAAAGAATGACCGATAATACTAACCTTTTCTGTATTTAGTTTGCCTTGTAATGCTCCCGGTTGCTGGTTGAGCTTGCTTAACTGGTCAAGCAAAAAGCTAATATCTTTAGGGCGATTAATAAACTCTGTAGCTGGTAGCAACGAATTAGGACTAACAGTGCGATCGGGATGTTCTAAGGCTGCTACCGTTAACCCATGACTGGCTAAATGACGAGCTAAGTAGCTAAAAAACTTGCGATCGGCTCCCAAACCTGGGGAAATTACAACTAAAGGAGTTGGGCGCAAAGCTGACAATAAAGAGTTTTGTTGAGGATAGTAGATATCTCCAGGAATACCGCGATCGCGTTGTCGATCTTGGAAAACTATTGTTTGCTCTATTACCTTGGCTTTCCCTAAAATAGTAGGGTCAAAACTAGGTTTAAACTCTGTACCCTTTGCTACTGCTAACTTATCTGCTAAAGATGAACCTACCGCCTGACTTTGCAAATAAGAGGGATTAAATTCTAAAGCTAAAGCAATCGCTGCCGTTGCATCTATGACAATATTATCTTGGGGATAAGCTTTAATTAAACTAACTACGCTCACTCCGTTAGCTTGCTGGGCGGCTAAACTGACGGCAGCTTGGAGTTGAGGTAAAGTTAGTTCAGGAATCGCCACCCCCAAATATTTTAGTAATTGTTTCCCGTAAGGCGAAGCCGATAATTGAGCAATATATCCATCTGCAAGCTTTGGATCTACTTGCAGGCGACTATTTAAAGCTTTTCGGACTTGAGGAGTTAAAAAAGCCGAGTATAGTTGCAATTGTGGCGGTAAAACCCCTGTTTTGGCAAATTGTTCTAATTCGGAAATGGCGATCGCACTTTCAAATCCTCCCAATTTTAGCGTTACTCTAGAAGCTGCTATTACTGGGGTTGCGGCTAATTGGATAGTAAGAGCGATCGCTACAAGCCACCATTTTTCTCTAACTACCTTGCCAATCCTACTGCTACTAAATTTTTTTACGTTAGCCAGTAATGTATTTTTATTAATCACAAAATTTTATTACCCATTTCGTTCTATTATGTACGCCCCTGGTTTTGACAGTGTTCAGCCAAAATAGGGACATTAATAATTAATTACTCAGTGTTAAATCTACTTGCTCGTGCAAAGCAGCCGGAACAACCAAAGCTCAGAGCATTTAAACTAGCAAAAGCTAAGGTAACAAAAAATACTGGACTACTAAATAAGCAATTATAGGAAACAAAACATAAAATAGTGAAGACTAAAACTTAGAGAAACTATTACATCGCTATTATGGTATTTATTGTATCGTCGGTAGTTACACGAACAGTTGCGGGTTTAACAACCGTATTAGCGACAGTGGCGATCGCTTATCCGTTTCCCAGCATTGCCCAGTTAAATCAAAAGCAACCCGCCGCCCCTAGTTTACCAAGTCCAGCGAGGCGAGCAATACAGCCAGCGCTTGACTATACCTTGGGAGGAGGCGATCGCATTCGTCTTAATGTCTTTGAAGTACCAGAATACAGTGGTGACTACCAAATTCCCCCCGGAGGATCGCTATATTTACCTTTAATAGGTGGCATAACAGTGCTAGGACTAACCCAAGAACAAGCCGCCGAAGCGATCGCGGCTAGATATGGTCGTTACCTGCGACGACCTTTAGTAACAGTAAGTTTACTTTCTCCCCGTCCGATTAACGTAGTAGTTGCTGGAGAGGTCTATCGTCCTGGCTCCTATACAGTAGGTTTGCAAGGCGGCGCTGGCGATAATCCTGGGGTGCAGTATCCGACGATTGTAGGCGCGCTGACCTTAGC
>JACCVJ010000033.1 GCA_013698215.1 Tatlockia sp.
GCGCCGCCGCGATTTTTGGTTGCACATGACAAGTCAACTTCTTCTGTTTCAGTAGTCTCTGGACAAAGGCTTTACTCACATCTTTTCTAGCGGCTAACTTCCGAATCGATGTGTCTCCACAGCGAGTCAGCTTTAATCACTTTTTCTCAGAAGTCAATGGAATAAGGTTTCATGTTCCCTATCGCTAATCTTTCCATTCAACTGTAATCTATTTAATGAAATCTGCTGTATTGTTTTCCAGAGCGGATACCAATGCGTTCAACTTGAATGAAGCTTTTTGCTCCAAGCCAATCAAAGTCGATGCCATGGAGGTCAGGGAAAACACTTACGAGTCTACAGGTCGTTCGACCTCGGTTCTTCTCAATATCAACAAACCGTTCGCAAGGTTTTTGAGCTTCGACAATCGTTTTAAGTTGTGTTAGTAGTCGAGGTTGATTCCCTTTGACGGTGATGATGTAATCATTGCCGCCCTCAATAATCAGCTTGGTAGTTTTTTTGGCAGTGCAGGGCATCCATAGTAAACACCACTCCTTGAAGCTCCAATGCCTCTAGTATTGTTTGCACTACTTTCAATTCACTATTATGTTTCGATTCCAACTGTTGGGATGCCAGCACTACTCCTTGTTGGCTACTGTAGAGTGAAACCATATTAATGAAGTTTTGGTAAGCTGTTCCTGGTTTGATAATAGTTCCTTTAATGCTCTTACCATCAATCGCTATCCACGCCCCTGGTTTGATATCAATAGTACGGCTGACCCATTGCTCGAACTGTTGTGCCAGTGTTTGAAAATCCAGTTTCTGTAAAATGCGACGAAAAGTCGTGTCCGATGGCAGGCGAGTTACTGTTAATCCTAGTTTCTCACTGACTGCTTGATAGTGTCGTGTTCCAAAGTCCTCCAATGCATAATAACTTCGGCATCCACAAATTGTTCCCATAATCACTAATAGCAAAATCAGCCAAGGGCGGATAGCGTCTACCTTGAGATGTTCGGAAATCCTTAATCTCCTGAAGGGATTGAATTAGGCTTGCCTCCATTTCTGTTCTCCAACTCTTTCGTCTCAATCATTCTAATATTTTTTTACAAAATGAATTATCCCTGGGGTAGGCGACCAACGAGTTACCATTGATGGCACTTTTCCAATCGCCCCCCTCCAAACGACGCATGACCGTTTCCGTATCACGTCGCTTGCCAGTAATCGAGGGCGCGAAAGGGCTTTGGCGTCATAGCGCCCATACTGAATTTTGTGATGACATTCTAGGCAAACCACCAGCGTTTTACGGCGACGTGCAGCCATCTTTTTCATCCAGTCTGGACGTTCTGATTTTCCCTTTTGCTCCAAGTCTGAAAGTTTGCGGATGTGATGGACTTGAATTTTGTCCGTTGCTCCACAAAGTTCACATTCTTGGGCAAGAAGACGGTCAATCACCTCACTACGTTTGCTCCAAATTCGACTATGACGAACATCATCATCAAGTGCGACCCACTTATTCCAACGCAAAGGCACTGCCCCAAAATGAGCTTCAAGTGGTTTCTTTGAGTCCCGTACCATCACTTGCAGTACCTTATAAGTACCTTCAGAGATGGTGATAGTGGTAGAATATCGTCTGTAGATTTTCTGACAAGAAGTTTTGTACTTGTTTGCCAGCGTTTTCAAAGGGCGATAGTTTCGTGACTCGTCGAAGTTTTCCAAGCGCGCGCGAGGTTATAAGCCATGCGGTAGTATTGGACAACTCCGCGATACTCCGCTTGGTAAGCTAATAGACCTTTAAAAGGTATAAAATAGAAAGTTAAACTTGCAAAGGGTGGAGGGGACAATGCCTGCCAAAGGATTTCTAAATCTGGAACAGAAAGAGAGATTGCAAACGTTAGTACGCGGCAATGATTGTTCTTGAACAAGAGAACACGCTTTGATACTGTTACTCCAAAACGATAGTAAAACCTATGAAGAAATTGCTAATTTTATTGGTTGTGGATATAGAACTGTAGCGCACTGGTGCGCAGCACGCCTGTAGAGGGACTCATCCCGACAGACTTCGCGCGTACATGGTGACCCAGACAAACTGGATAGTTTAAAAGACAAATGACAGCAAGGAAATTACCGAAAAGCTACAGAGCAATATATTGAATTATTACTAGAAGTTGTCGAACTACCGCCGAAAAAATTTGGCTATGAATTTGGTAGATGGACGGGAGACGCGATTATCAACTTATCTAGAACAGCAGACAGGAATGCGCGTTAAGTAGTAAACAAATTAGTCGAATATTGCAAAAAAAAA
>JACCVJ010000668.1 GCA_013698215.1 Tatlockia sp.
TAACACCTTTTTTAGCTGCTCGGACTAGAGTTAGAGCAGAATTAAATTTAGCGGAAGATACTTTTATAATTAGTCTATTTGGTCGTTACGACCCGGTGAAAGATCATCTTAATTTTTTAAAAGCTGCGGTTTTATTACTTGAAGTATACCCAGAAACACATTTTTTATTAGCAGGAGAAGATGTAGACGAGCAAAATAAGTTACTTTGCCAATTAATTAGTAGTCTAAGCCTATCTAAGCGCGTACATTTATTAGGAGTTCGTCAAGATATACCTTATTTAACTGCGGCGCTAGATATTGCAACTTCAGCTTCTTTTACCGAAGGTTTTGCTAATGTTATTGGCGAAGCTATGGCTTGCGGCGTACCTTGTGTAGTAACCGATGTGGGCGATTCAGCTTGGATAGTGGGAGCAACAGGAATAGTAGTAAAACCAAGAGATAGTCAAGCTTTGTGTAATGCCTGGTTGGAGTTAATCGATCTTGGCAGGGAAGCACGGTATAAACTTGGTATAAAAGCTAGGCGACGAATTGAAGAAAATTATTCACTTGCAGCGATAGTCAAACAGTACGAACAACTTTACTTGGATGCTGTAGGGAGTAAAAAATAATGTGTGGGATAACAGGATTTATCGATTATTCAGCACAATCTAGCGCTGAGAGCTTACAAGCTACTATTAGCGCAATGACTGATACTTTAGCAAATCGTGGCCCCGATGATCGCGGGATTTGGGTAGAGGAATCAGTAGCCATTGCTTTAGGACATCGCCGTTTATCGATTGTAGACCTTTCGGTAGAAGGTCATCAGCCGATGATTTGCCTCTATTCTGGCGCTGTAATTGTTTTTAATGGCGAAATCTATAATTACTTAGAATTAAGGCAAGAATTAGAAGCTTTTGGTTACAAGTTTCGTAGTAATTCTGATACCGAAGTTATGTTAGCAAGTTTCCATAAATGGGGTGTAGTTAAAGCTGTAGAGAGATTTATAGGGATGTTTGCGTTTGCATTTTGGGATAGAAAAGCGCAAGTTTTGCATTTAGGACGCGATCGCCTGGGGGAAAAACCTTTATATTATGGCTGGGTAGATAATACTTTTTTCTTTGCTTCGGAGTTAAAAGCCTTAAAAGCCTACCCTCAATGGTTAGGAGAAATTAACCGCGATGCAGTGGCTTTATTGATGCGCCACAACTACATTACTGCGCCGCACTCTATCTATAAAAATATCTATAAGCTTACACCTGGTACTTTACTAACTATTAGTGGCAGAACAAAAACCCATCCTGATCCAGTGGCTTATTGGTCTATTAAATCTATTGCCGAGTCAGGAGTCAATCACCCTTTTGGCGGTAGCGATGAGGAAGCAATCGAGCAATTAGATAGCTTGCTGCGGGATGCAATTCGCCGTCAGATGGTTGCAGATGTACCTTTGGGGGCGTTTTTGTCGGGGGGGATTGATTCGTCTACCGTTGTCGCTTTAATGCAAGCTCAAAGTAATCGCCCGGTGAAAACTTTTTCGATTGGGTTTAATGAAGATGCTTACAATGAAGCCCCTTACGCCCAAGCGGTGGCGCAACACTTAGGTTGCGACCATACAGAACTATATGTTACTCCGGCGCAGGCGATCGCAGTTATTCCCCAATTAGCCAGCATTTATGACGAACCTTTTGCTGATTCGTCACAAATACCCACGTTTTTAGTGTCGCAGTTAGCCAAACAGCAAGTAACTGTGAGTCTTTCGGGTGATGGCGGAGACGAATTGTTCGCTGGCTACAATCGCTACTTTTGGGGAAGACGAATTTGGCAACAAATTGGCTGGATGCCTATAGGCGCAAGAAAAGCGATCGCACGGGCTTTAACTAGCTTTTCGCCTCAAGACTGGGAAAGCAGCTTAGGCAGACTACCAAAGCTGCAAAAACGCCAAATTGGGGACAAACTGCACAAATTAGCAGCAGTGTTGGGGGTTGAAAGTCCAGAAATTATGTATGGGGGGTTAGTAAGTCATTGGAATCCCCAATTTTTAGTTATTGGCGCAATCGAAGCAGACACGCCTTTAAGCAATCAAAACAAGTGGGCAAATTTGCCAGAATTTACTAGACAGATGATGTACTTGGACTCTGTAACGTATTTACCAGACGATATTTTGACTAAGGTAGATAGAGCGAGTATGGGCGTAAGTTTAGAATCTCGCGTTCCCTTTTTAGACCATCGAGTGGTAGAGTTTGCCTGGAAAGTACCGTTATCATTAAAAATTCGTAACGGTGAAAGTAAATGGTTGCTACGTCAGGTGTTAACTAAGTATGTCCCAAAAAATTTGATAAATCGCCCAAAAATGGGTTTTGGCATTCCGATTGACGATTGGCTCCGAACTTCCTTGCGCGATTGGGCAGAATCGTTGTTAGATGGGCGTAGATTGCAGCAAGAAGGGTTTTTTCAGCCGCAACCAATTCGACAAAAATGGCAAGAGCATTTATCAAAAGAAAGCAACTGGCAGTATCATCTATGGGATGTGTTGATGTTTCAAGCTTGGTTAGAACAAGAAAAAAGTCTGTAAAGGAAATATAATGAGCGATCGCATCGCTGTAATTGGTTTAGGTTATGTTGGCTTACCTGTAGCTTTAGCCTTTGCTAAAAAGTTCTCTTACACTATCGGTTTTGATATTAATAGTGCGAAGGTTCAGGCATTAAAGCAATGTATTGATAGTACAGGAGAGATAGACCCGTACGAGTTAAAAAACTCTAATTTAAAAATTACTGATAACTTAGAAGATTTAGCAACAGTAAACTTTTTTATTGTCGCAGTACCAACACCTATAGATCGCAATCACCGCCCAGATTTAACCTCTTTGATTCAAGCTTCTAAAATTATTGGCAAAGTCTTAAAGCCTGGAACAATCGTAGTCTACGAGTCTACCGTTTATCCCGGAGTAACGGAGGATATTTGTGGCAATATTTTAGCAGAGGTATCCGGGTTAAGACAAAGTATTGATTTTAAGTTAGGTTACTCGCCAGAACGAATTAATCCAGGGGATAAATCCCATACTTTAGAAAAAATCATTAAAGTAGTAGCTGGAGAAG
>JACCVJ010000695.1 GCA_013698215.1 Tatlockia sp.
ACACCTAGCATTAACAACACAAAGCCAGTATAAACAACTGGTATGCTGGGGTCAGCTTTAATTTGCAATCCCGTGCTGCCAACTAGCTCGTCAATATACAGAGTTACGCCGTTAACTTGAGTAGACATTCCAGGGCGTAAGGTAGATATCAACTGCCCTTTGACATCGTAAAGCAGTAGCATTCCCTGTAAATCTCTAGCGAGCAACGAAACGCCTTCACTCATATCTGTTTTTGTCGGAATCCAAGTTGCCCAAATCCGCCCTTGTCCGTTGGTATTTAGTTTAGCCATTGGTAATTGCAAAACGGGGCTTTCGTTCACACGGATGCGAATGCTAGAAACTCCCCAATCGGTTTGATACAAAGTCACTCCTTTGTAACGCAAGGGTTCGTTAACAAAGATTGTTTTTCGCTTAACTTCTTGCCCTTGCTTGTCTAAAACTGATAAATCTGAGTAAAACTGATCGATGCCTCCATTAGGCGTGTAATCAATCCAAAAACGATTGACTCGCAAAGACCAATCTTGAGGAATTTGGGGCGCTGCCCAGGGGCCCGCCTCTACTATATTTTTAACAGCAAAACTCTCCCCGCTAGGAACCAACTCTTGAGCGATAAAGCCTGTCATTGCGCCCCAAATACCACCTAATAAAATGGCAACGATGCCGATATGCACAACAATCGGCCCAATGCGTCCAGCAATGCCTTTACGGGCATATAAATTATTATTTTCCCCAGCAAATACTAAGTAGCGGCGGCTTTGGAGTTGTTGAGTTAAATCTGATAGGGTTCCTGTATCGAGTTCGGCACTTAGAGCCAATTTTTCAAACTGGCGGGGTTTGTCGTAAAATTTCCACGTGCGTGAAGCTTTTAGTGCTGGCAATTGTCTTGTAAAAGTACAAGCCGTTAAGCTAATGCCAAATAATATTAGTAAGGCTAAATACCACCAAGTACGATAAACATGGTCAAAACCTGCAGCTAGAAGCACTTTCCAGCTAAGAAAACCAAATAAAGCCGGATCTTCGGGATAATTGGCTTGATAAAAGGCTATAGGTTGCCCTTGCTCAATTACTGTACCGCTAATACTAAAAAGCGCGATCGCAAGTAGCAGTAAAATCGCCAACCGTAAGTCTGTAAGTACAGGTAATAGTTCTTTTTTTATGAATCTTTGCGGAGCCGACCAAATAGAAGGTTGGGCTACAGGTATATTATCTAAAGTCATTTAAAATATTCCTACAGGAAGCCGAAATAATAAGGAAAATACACCAAAACCTACCATAATAGCCCCGCTTACGGGGGTAATCCATCCTGACCACCGCCGCAACTCTAGTAAACTTTTAATTGCGGCGGTAAAAGTTCCTGCCAAAATTAACGGCGTAACGTAACCCACCGTATAAGCAAGCAGCAAACCTGCACCTAAAACTAAGTCATGGGTACTGGCAATCCAAGCGAGTAAAGTTGCCAGCACTGGCGTACTGCAAGGAGAAGCTACTACCCCAAAAGTTAAGCCGATTAAATAAGAACGCACGGATGGAGGTAAATCTTTAGAAATCCAGTTCATTCCCCCAAAAGACGGTAATTGTAGGGGCAATGCTTCTAATAAATTTAGCCCCATTAAAATAGCAACAATGCTAACAATAATTGGTAAACCTATCCCTACTTGACCGTAAACCTTACCCACAAAGGCAGCAACTATGCCTAGGGCTGCTAAAGTAGTGGCAAGACCTAAAGCAAACCAAGTAGATGCGATCGCAGCACCGAGGCGGTTTTTTGTTTCATAGCCGCCAATATAACCAATTGTGATTGGCAGCATCGACAGCATACAAGGGGTTAAGCTCGTAAGCAATCCGGCTGTAAAAATAATTACAATACTCGTCAAATTTAAATGAGTTAGTTGGCTCGTAACTAGATTATTGGCAAAGTGTTCTAGTTCGTATATATAAGTTTGCATTCTTTTCGAGCATGAAATGCTGATTACTGCTCAATTTTAACTTAGTTATCCCAAACTTATAGCTGCCTTTAACCTAAAAACGCGATCGCTCGTTCACGCCGCTACGCTGCGGTAAAGACACAACTTGCCCCTCACTGCTTTCTCTAGCGACGCGAATTAACAACCCAGCTATGAGCAAACTCGCAATAATCGAATTACCACCATAGCTAACCAAAGGTAAAGGTAAACCCGTAGTAGGCAAAGCACCCGAAGCTACGCCAATATTTAACAATGATTGTCCTACCAAAAAAATCATTGAACCAATAGCTACCAAGCGATGCACCGGATTTGTAGCTTTAAATGCTACTAATAAAGCGATCGC
>JACCVJ010000006.1 GCA_013698215.1 Tatlockia sp.
TCCGTTACCCAAGCTGTAATGGATACCGAGGCTAGTTTTGCCGAAGTAGAGACGACTTTAAAAGAGATGCTAAAAACTGGGTATGTAGCAATTGATAACCACCCCGATAGTGGAGTGGTTATTTATCACTTTTTAGAATTGAGTTAGTTTCTCGTTAACCATTTTTGACCATTTAAGCGCTGAATTACGCCAAATACAAGCAAATCTAGCGTTACTTTGCGTTCGTCAATTAAAAACGATTCTAGGGTACTTGGTTTAGAGCCTTCGTTGCAGGAAAAACCTCTTTGTCCTTGGATATCTTCTTGAGGAAAATAGACGCTAAATTGACGCAAACCGTTGTACAAACTACCTGTTACTTGCCAACACTCGTTAGCATCGTACCCGGCGATCGCTACTTTTTGTTTAGTAAATTCTAAATTGGCTTCTGGTACTCCCTGGGTTGTCAGGGCTTTTTGCAATGCTGGTAAGTAGTATTGCTGCATAAATTCAGCAAAAGGCTTATCTTCAACTGCTGGAGCTTTTTCTTTTTTAGCGGCGGGTTTATCGGCTTTATCTGCGGCGGCGCTCTTTTTGGGTTTAGCATTAGATGCTGATTCGTCGGGGGTGGAGGCTTCGGTAGTAGGTTTTTCTCCCGTCGCGTTAGGATTTATTTGCGGATCTAGCGCCGTCGGATCGGGAGCGTTGGCAGTAGGAATATCAGTAGCCTCCGCCTCAGATGTACTATGAAGATGCTCTTGAACTATGCTAGGGGCTTGTTCTTCAACGGTACTTGGTGGGGCATTTTCTCCCGCAGTTTTCCCAATGGGGGCTTGTGCTTCAGGAGAATTATTTGAAGTATTATCTGCCATGATGGGGGTGTAAAAAGGAATTACTTTTACAGTCATTTTGACACAGGGAAGCATTAATTCTAAGCTACCCACAGGTGTTGAGCAAAGCGCAAAGAGTAGAGAATAAGTAAAAGGAGAAAGAAAGCACTAACTATACATCCCGTGCGCGGATAGCGAGATAATACAATGCCTAGAGAAACCGCTACACTAACAATTGCATAAACATAGCGCTCGACGGAGGTTGTTCGCCCCGTACTCAAAATTACAGCATAGCTAAAAGCGCCATAAGTAACTAACGTCAAACTAAGTAGAGAGCGACAATACCACAATAAATAAATTCCACCAAAAGCCGTTGCAGTATTAATTAAAGGATTACCCGCAACCAACCATAAAATAAATACTAAAAAGCAGATACCATAACCACGTAGCTTAAAGCGCGATTTCCATAATAAATAACTACTGGCGCAAATAACTCCAATTATTAATGGATGCCAAACATCGACAATTGACCCGCGCTGCCAATTTCTCGTACCTACAGCAACCTGCATAAGCATTTTTAGCCAATCTTGCCCAAAAAAATCCTGTGCTGGTTGCCAAGCTTTTTGGACGCGAATAAAAGCCAAAGCATCTTGAAAATAAATTTGACAATACAGGCTATAAAAAAATACCCCTAAACCCGTAGCTAAACTAGCAATATAAGCCTTTAATTTTCGACCTTCTCGCCAAGAGACAATTAAAAATGTTGGAATTAGCGCGATCGCCGTTGGACGAGTTGCTGTCGCCAGCATTCCCCCCAAAACAACCCACCAGTAACGCTTTTGCTCAAAGGCTCGTAAAGCTACAGCGCTAAACAATAAATATAATCCTTCTGAATAAATAACCGTGCCAAAAATAGATAGCGGAAACAGAGTTAAAACAACGATAGTCCAACGAGCAATACTTTTACTATGACTGCTTGCTACCCACTTATGGATAAAAATTAACGCCGCTAAAAAAGCTAAATTATTGACTAAAGTACCTGCCACTACAAAGGGCAAACCTAAAGTCATTAATCCCCTTGCCAGAAGCGGGAATAAAGGGAAAAAAGCGACCGAATGGGGCGTATTGTAGCCAAAAACCGCAATGCGTTCGTAAAAGTCGCTATCCCAAGCTGCAAAGACATTCCAGCCCACTGTAACGGCAACTCCTCCGGGTGGTGCGGGTACTAGCGGTGCGATCGCAAGCATTACTATACAAATAATTAAGCGGCTTAATAACCATAAACAGAGTGGAAACAATAACCGATATTTCCAGGTTTGCATCTACTTTTTACTAAATAGATAAACATCGTCTTGCTGACAAATCAAACTAAATTCTGGGGCTTTTTGCAATTTATCTACTAAAGTCCTGGCAAATTCAGAATTACTCGCCCATCCAGGATGACGCACATTGAGGAGAAAGTAATCAAATTCCTGGAGATTGACAGGGGGAGTTTCTGCATTAGTAAACTTAATTAATTGTCTATGGGATAAATGTGGGGCAATTTCCGCCGTTGTCATTACGCCCCCTTGAGTTTGAATTTGAGCGATCGCCCGGTTTGTAGCTTGCCAAGTATCTGCATACTCTAGATATCTGCCACCAAAATGAGTAAACTTTGCTAATAGCAGAAATGTTACTAGCGACCATAAAATGATTGCTCGTTTGTTTTGCAACCAGGCTTTACCTACAGATAGACTAGAAATGATTGCTAAAAGCAGAAATGGTAAAGCAGGCATTGAGTATTGATGAATTAAATCTTTTTGCGCCTGGTAGTCAGCAAGTATATTGAGCGCAATGCAAGGTATAGCGCCGATTAAAGGTTTTAGGCTGGAAAGGGAAAGCCCCCAAGCAACAGGTATAAATAGCAAAACTAAATATCCTAAATTGGCTAAAGATAAAATTTTCCCTAAAACAAGCCCTGGATTGAATAAAAGGTTTTGAGCTATTTCGCCAATAGAATTACCCAAATAGCTATAACGTCCTACGGCGGCGACTTCTTCCCCACTAAAAAAGGGAATAATAACTTGAGTGCTGATTAAAAACCAGCTAATACCAGCAAAAATAGCGATCGCACCACACCAACGCTTTTTTTCACAGATTAATAGCCAAACTCCCATCGCTACAACAGTTAATGACAAAACTTCTTTACACGCCAAAACTATTAAAATAGCTAGACAAAACCAGCCAATTTGTCCTAATTGTGCCGCTAAAATTGCCCCTAAAAGTGCTGGGAGAGCAATTACTTCTGGGTGAAAATCAAATAAATTAACATTAAAAACTAAAGGATATAGTAGATAAGTTCCCGCAAGGGCGATCGCAATATCTGCCTTTAATCCCCGATGAAGGGCAATATACCAAGTAAACACAGCCCCCGATGCTAAAACTAACGCCTGTACCGCAAACAACCAATAAACGCTAGGGTGAATCAGGTATAGCAAAGCCAAGGGATAAAAAATAAAAGCTGCATGATCGCCCAAAATATGAAAGCCCATCAGCGAAGAAATCGGCGGAGTCCCTTGACTAATCAAATAAACTGCTTGATCAAAAATACCTAAATCAAAAGCCGTTGACTGAAACAATATATGGCGTGAAGCACTGCATACAAACAAGATTAGGGCAAAGGTGCAAGTTACGCACATTAAAGTTTTATACTGTGGCGTTAGGTAGAATTGTGCGATCGCGTCCTTCGTAGTATTTTTGGACTCCATCAGGTTTCCTGTAAAATATTGCAGTTATTCTAGTAACGTTTGTTTCAATTGGCTAAGGTTTTCAGGGCTGAGGTTAACTTTGACTTCAATATGCCCAATCGGATCGCGTAAAGTTAAAAGATATTTGCCATCAAGTTGTTGGCATTCGGTTTCAGGATTAGTCATTTCTACTGTTTCATAGGAAACCTCTGGTAATCCAACGCGAATAATTAGCTGATTTTGGGATTGTGGAAATATATATAACTGCTGACGGCGAGTATCTAGTACAAGCTGGTATGGTGTAGTATTGCGTTCGAGATCCGAATTTAGTTTGCACCAATAAACCGTAATCCCGCGAATTTGGGGATTATTGAGCGTAAAAAATTCATCAAAACGCTGTTTATCCCAATTAATTTTGTCTAACGCACCATCGGGGGGAATCAATCGTTGGGCGAAAGTTACGTCTTTATTGGCTAAACTAGACCACCATTGACTAATAAAAGCTAGGTTATCGGTGTTATCAGCTTTTTGGCTATTTTGCTGCCAAATAATTTTAGTTTGCATAGGTTAATTTTGATTAGAGGCGATGGAAAACCAGCATAATTTAAAATAGGACGGCAATTTCTGCGATTGATTGAGCAATAACCTAACTTGACGATGCTTTAAAGTCTGATAGGTTAAGCTCAAAGACTATAAGATTTTGACAGATTTATTCAGTAAATCGATATTTTAGAGAGAATATAACGGGGACTCTAGGAGGCTAGTAGATGGCTGCAACCGACTTCAAAGATTATTACAGCATTTTGGGACTAAATAAAACTGCCACCAACGAAGAAATTAAACAAGCTTTTCGCAAACTAGCGCGTAAATATCACCCAGATGTTAATCCAGGAAATACAGAAGCGGAAGCCCGGTTTAAAGAAGTTAGCGAGGCTTACGAGGTATTGTCAGACAAGGAAAAACGGCAAAAATACGATCAATTTGGTCAGTATTGGAAACAAGCCGAACAAACCCCCTGGGCTGCTAAAAATACTAGGGCTAACTCTGACTTTAACGACGTTGAATTTGGTAAGTATACGAATTTTGATGAATTTATCAACGACTTACTAGGACGCTTCAACGAGCCTAGTAGCGCAGGTTCTAGTAATAGACAAGCTTATAATTATCGTACCTCTCCCGGCGCTACGGATTTTGGGGGTTTTGATAATGCTACGGCTAAAACGGCTCAAGACACTGAAGCAGCAGTTTCTCTAGGTTTTGGCGAGGCGTTTAATGGCGTACAAAAGCGCTTGAGTTTGGGTAGTGAAACTATTGAAGTTCGCATTCCGGCGGGTGTTAAAGCTGGTAGTCGGGTACGAGTACGGGGGAAAGGTCAATTAAACCCTACAAACCAGCAACGAGGGGATTTATACCTCAAACTAGATATACTTCCTCATTCATTTTTTCAATTTGAGGGAGATAATCTCACTTGTGAAGTCTCCGTTACACCCGATGAAGCAGTGCTAGGCGCGTCAATTGATGTCCCCACCCCTGATGGGATGGTAAAAGTAAATATTCCGGCGGGGATTCGCTCAGGTCAATCTTTACGACTACGGGGTAAGGGGTGGCGTTTACCTAAGGATGGACGCAGCGATCAATTAGTTAAAATTGCGATCGCATCTCCCAAAGAAATCAGCCCCCAAGAGCGCGAGTATTATGAAAAAATCCGCGATCTCCGTACCTTTGACCCGCGTAGTCATTTACAGCAAGTTAAGTTATAGGTTTTTAACCATAAAGACGCGATCGCATCTTTATGGTTAGGACTATATTATCTACTCTTTGCCATTCGCACCTTAGCCCGCGATATAAAAGCAGCAACACGCCTGGGGTTAAGCGCCGTTTGTACCCAAGCTGGACGTTGCTGTAAGCGATCGCACCAAGCACTTAGTAAGGGATAGTTATCCAGAGACACATTAAAATAATGCAGGCTGCTGATAACAGTTCCCGCAAAGATATCAGCTAATGATAGTCGCTCGCCACCGTAATAAGAGCAGTCGCCTAACAAATTCTCTAAAAAACTCAACCCTGTTGCTAATTTCTGTCTTGCCTCCTCTAGCTTAGCCTCATCGCACTCAATGCCTAGTAGCTGCATAAATAGCGGACTTATCGCTGGGGCAAATTCATTAGTGATTACCATTTCTACCATCCTCACAATTGCTAATTGTTGAGCCTCAGTAGGTAGCATTGCAGGGTTAGGATACTTCGCGTCTAAGTAGTCAAGAATGGCTAATGATTCAATTACCCTAAAGCCGTCATCTACTAAGACTGGAATGTAGTGGAAGGGATTAAGGGCGATAAAGTCTGGTTGAAATTGATCGCCATCTAATTTAAGTTCAACCAGTTCAAATTCAAGACCTTTCTCTAACAATGCAATCCATACCCGGCGAGAATTGAAAGATATTGGCTCATGGTAAAGCGTCAACAATGGTATTCCTCCATAACGAAATTAGTCTGCGTGTATGGGCTTAATTCTATGCCTAATTTTAAAATTGGGCGTTGCTAAATTCAGGGCGCGAAAATGATATCAAAACTAATGCTAGAGACGTTGCATTGCAACGTCTCTACATCCAAATTTATATATTTAATCTCTAAAATTGTTCTAGCAAGGTTTCAATACTGGCGTTGTGAGCAAGAAAAGAAAATAAATGTTTGTAACGCAGCTTTCCTTCTATATCTGTAACAAATTGCCCTGGTAAAGGCGCTCCCAAAGCTTGACCTAGTTTGTAAGAGTGAAACACCCGACAGCTAGGATCGCTTAATAAAGGCATTTTTATGTTTAAGTCGCTAATAACTTTTTTGCTTTGCGCTTCATCGGTACTAGCAATTAATAAAACTTCTACTCCCATAGCTGTAAACTTTTCGTAGTTTTCGTTCAAAGCTTTAATATGGGGAAAGCAAAACGGACAATACTGCTTTTCGGTGAAAATGCGCGTAAAAGCCAGTAATACAGGCTGCTTATTTCGGTATTCTGAAAACTTAATCGTGCGATTATTAGTAATATCTGGCAAGCTAAAACCCGGTGCTAGTTCGCCTAGTGTTAAATCGTTAGTGGCGGGAATCGGAAAAAGATTGCGGAAAAAACGCTCGTTGAATAATCCGCTAAAGTCGTTGGAAGTCAGCATAAGTATTTATCTCCTTAAAAACATCAAAGCCCCAATCAGCCGTAGATATATAATCTTTTAGCAATTGGGGCTTTTCAAGTTTAGTTTTTTACTGAATTCAGGGCTTACACTGAAGCAAAAAAGACTTTTGACTTGACAGGATCGGGAACCATTGTTTGGTCGCCGGGTTGCCAACCTGCGGGGCAAACTTCATCAGGATGAGATTGTACGTGCTGTATTGCTTGTAGCGTTCTTAGCGTCTCATCTACACTGCGCCCAAAGGACAAGTTATTGATGGTTGCGTGTTGAATAACGCCGTCTTTGTCGATAATGAATAAACCACGTAAAGCAACGCCAGCTTCTGGATCGAGTACATTGTAAGCGGCGCTGATTTCTTTTTTGATATCCGAAACCAAAGGATAAGTTAAGTCGCCTATACCGCCGGATTTGCGATCGCTCTGAATCCAGGCTAGGTGTGAAAATTCGCTATCTACCGAAACTCCCAATACTTCTGTACCAATCTTGCTAAATTCAGCGAAGCGATCGCTAAAAGCAGTAATTTCTGTAGGGCAAACAAAGGTAAAGTCTAGGGGATAGAAGAACAAAATGACGTATTTGCCACGATAGTCAGATAGTTTAATTGTCTTGAATTCTTGATCAAATACGGCAGTAGCAGTAAAATCTGGCGCTGTTTGACCAACTCTCAAGCATCCTTCGGCTGCGTAAGTTAAAGGCATTAAATTATTTCTCCTTGATGACTTATTATGTTTGATCAATCCGTCTGCGGGCAATGATGTGCTAGATTTTGCCCAGATATGGAATAATTGTTTACGAACTGTTACGAATATATCATAGTCATAACGATTTTGAGTAGCGAATGGGTGATTTAGATACTAGAGAATGGCTGCTAACCAACGGGCTAGGAAGTTTTGCCAGTGGAACCGTAAGCGATGCTAGGACGCGGACGTATCATGGTTGGCTAGTAGCGGCGCTCAATCCCCCAAGCAATCGCACATTACTGTTTTCCCATTTAGAAGCAAGTTTAGAAGTAAGTGGAGAAAGGCAACTTTTAGGTACAACTTTTTGGGGTAGTGGGAGTATAGAACCGTTAGGATACAAGCTGTTACGCTCTTTTAGTATTGAGCCAATTCCTACTTGGGTATGGAGTGCAGAAGATTGGCAATTGACTAGACAAATAGTTATGCCCTACGAAGGGGATCAAAGAGAAAAGTTTTTGCATCGCGTCTTGATTCAATACCGCTATCAAGGGAAAGAAGCCGCAACTTTACGGTTACGGTTGATGATTGGCGATCGCAATTTTCATCACCAACACGCCGAACCCAATTTACAGTTTTCTCAAGTTACAAAACAAAATCAGCTTTATTTGCAAGCAATTCGACCGGGACAAATAGGCACTCTTTGGCAGTTGCAATGGACAAAAGGAGAATATCAAGAATACCCTTTATGGAATTGGGATTATCAACTAATTGAAGAAACTAAACGGGGATTAGGCGATCGCGAAGACTTATATAGTCCGGGTTATTTAACAGTAAAATTATCACCAGGAGAAAGTTTAACTATTGAAGCAAGCTTAGGTACTCGTAACGCTTCATTAGTTAAAGACCAAGATTTTACTAGCGCAGTATTTGCCCAGCAACGCAGATTTGAGCAATTATTTTCAACTTCTGCTTGGCAGCAATTACTACAAGCTGGGGATAGTTTTATAGTTTATCGTCAGTCAATTAACGGACTTAGTGCGATCGCTGGTTATCATTGGTTTAACGATTGGGGACGCGATACACTAATTGCTTTACCGGGACTTGCTTTAACTACCAAGCGTTTTGAGTTAGCCAAAGGATTATTGCAAACATTTGGGCGTTATTGCAGAGATGGTTTGATTCCTAACGCTTTTCCCGATACCAACAACGAACCATCTTATAACAGTCTTGATGCAACGCTATGGTGGATCGAAGCCTTGGGACTGTATTTAGAAGCTACTCAAGATTGGAATTTTCTAGTTGAGCAATATCCCACCGTCAGGCAAATTTATAAAGCTTTTACGGCTGGCACCAAATATAATATTCAAGTCGATGCAACCGATGGCTTGCTGGGTTGGGATGCGCCGGATGTCGCTTTAACGTGGATGGATGCCGTAATTGACGGTCAGCCAGTGACTCCGAGGCGCGGTAAGCCTGTAGAAATTAATGCCCTATGGTATTCGG
>JACCVJ010000027.1 GCA_013698215.1 Tatlockia sp.
ATAGTAGTACAAAAATATTATTAAGGGCTGACAGCTTGCACTCATTGGCTCTAAGATAAGCCAATAACCCACGCAGTGCAAATAAGCCGCATGAATTTGGGACAGCCATTAGGTTCAGTTACACAAGGATCGCTCAGTGAAGGATTAGAGGTGCGCTTGCATCCCGATGTTTTGGTAGAAGATATGCGCGTCGGCAAATTTCTTGTAGTCGAAGGCATAAAATCGCGTTTCTTTTGTATGTTAACGGATGTCTCTCTAGGCACCTCTAGCCCACGAATTGTCGCCAATCCGCCCTTACCTAGCGACGACTTTATGCGCGAAGTTTTGGCGGGAAGCGGTACTTACGGAACTATCGACCTCACGCCGATGTTGATGTTTACGCCCGAATCTGAGTCACCATCTTTTAATAGCAATAGCAAATCCATTTCTAACGGTGCAAGCGGATTAGGCTCCTTTCAAGCCCAAAGTAGCAGCGATATGGAACTGCTACCCGTCAAAACTATTCCCAGCCACTTTAGCCAAGTTTACGATGCCAGCGAACGAGATTTTAGAGCGGTATTTGGTTGGGAAGACGATCCCCAAAGACGCAACTTTGCGATTGGTCAACCTCTTGACATGGATGTACCAATATGTATAGACCTAGATCGCTTTGTAGAGCGTAGTAACGGCGTATTTGGCAAGTCTGGAACAGGTAAATCTTTTCTCACTCGCTTACTGTTATCGGGGATTATTCGCAAGCAGGCGGCGGTAAATTTAATTTTTGATATGCACTCAGAGTATGGCTGGGAAGCAGTATCAGAAGGCAAGCAATTTAGCACCGTTAAAGGCTTGCGCCAGCTATTTCCCGGTAAAGTTCAAGTTTACACCCTCGATCCGGCTTCTACCAAGCGCCGAGGCGTGCGCGATGCCCAAGACCTGTATTTGAGTTACGACCAAATTGAAGTTGAAGACATCATGCTGGTACGCAACGAATTAAACCTGTCAGAAGCAAGTTTAGAAAATGCCATTATTCTGCGTAACGAGTTTGGTAAGTCTTGGATTACCCAGCTTTTAGCAATGGGTAACGAGGAAATAGAAATGTTTTGCCAAGAAAAGCGGGGTAATAAGTCCTCAATCATGGCTTTACAGCGCAAACTTATCCGCTTAGAGGATCTTAAATATATGCGGACTACTTGCCCGCTTAACTATATAGATAAAATTTTGGCTTCCTTAGATGCTGGCAAACACGTAGTAATTGAATTTGGTTCTCAGTCAAATATGCTTTCCTATATGCTGGCAACTAATACCATATCTCGGCGCATCCATCAGTCTTACGTTCACAAAGCCGAGAAATTCTTACAAAGTAAAAATCCGTGCGATCGCCCGCATCCCTTAGTAATTACTATTGAAGAAGCTCACCGCTTTCTCGATCCGGCTACTGTTAAGCAAACTATTTTCGGGATTATTGCCCGTGAAATGCGGAAATATTTTGTCACCTTATTAGTTGTAGATCAACGTCCATCAGGGATTGATAATGAAGTAATGTCCCAAATTGGTACGAGAATCACCGCCTTACTCAACGACGAAAAAGACATTGAGGCTATTTTTACCGGAGTATCTGGCGGACAAGCTTTACGCAGTGTTTTAGCAAAACTTGACTCCAAGCAACAGGCTTTAATTCTCGGTCACGCCGTACCCATGCCTGTAGTCGTCAGGACACGCCCTTACGATCAAACCTTCTATACAGAAATTGGCGATGTCGCTTGGGAAGAAAAGCCCGACGAGGAAGTATTTGCCGCCGCCCAACTCGCCCAAGCCGACCTGGGATTTTAGCCCTTGGTAATATCTCGCCATCAGTTAGCCATAATCAGTACGGTTATCCGGTGGCTCTAATGTACGTATTTTAGCTCAAGTCAAGTCATTATATATAAGTAAGTGCGATCGCCTCTCTAATTCACGAGCGACCAATAACGCATATTTCTTAAACCTTGTGCAAATAACTAAATTTGTAGTAAAATAAAGTCATATCGACTTCGACTAACTAAATTTCAGAGCAACCATGCTCAAGCAAAGGGGAAACTTATCCTAACAAGCCAGCGTCTCTACACCTTCTGTAGGATGTACGTGTAAGCACTAATTAGTTAACGTCCAGTTATAAGTAAGTATTTTTTCCCGTTTCGTTCTAGCCCTTTAGTATTCAAACTGTCTACGGAGTTGACGACGCACAAATGCCCACAGTTAACACCACTACTGAAAAAACCAAATTTACAGCAGATATGGTTCGTACCTATCTGCGAGAAATCGGCCGCGTACCCCTGCTTACCCGCGAACAAGAAATTATTTACGGCAAGCAAGTACAACAAATGATGTCGCTCCTAGAAGCTAAAGAAGTGCTGGCAAAGGAACTACACAGGGAACCAACGGCTGATGAATGGGCGACCAAAGTAGAGATCGCCGCCGAGGAGTTGCCAGAAACTATCAAGCGGGGCAAAAGAGCCAAGCAAAAAATGATTGAGGCGAACTTGCGCCTGGTAGTGGCGATCGCTAAAAAATATCAAAAGCGGAACATGGAATTTTTGGACTTGATCCAAGAAGGTACTATGGGATTAGAGCGCGGGGTGGAAAAATTTGACCCCCTGCGCGGCTACAAGTTCTCTACCTATGCTTATTGGTGGATACGCCAAGCAATTACACGGGCGATCGCTCAACAAGCTCGTACCATCAGGCTACCGATTCACATTACTGAAAAGCTGAACAAAATCAAAAAAGTACAGCGTGAACTAGCACAAAAATTAGGGCGCAGTCCTAACGCTAACGAAATAGCCACGGCTTTAGAACTAGAACCCGCCCAAATCCGCGAATATTTGAACCTTGCTCGTCAACCAGTATCTTTAGATATCCGAGTCGGGGATAACCAAGATACCGAATTGCAAGATTTGCTAGAAGATGATGGCCCATCCCCCGATCATTTTATGACGCAAGAAGCCTTACGTCACGATATAAATACTTTACTCGCCGAGTTAACGACTCAACAGCGCGAAGTAGTAAGCTTGCGTTTTGGTTTACTTGATGGTAACGAATTGTCTTTAGCAAAAGTAGGTGAAAGACTCAATCTCAGTAGAGAACGAGTACGTCAGTTAGAGCATCAAGCCTTAGCACACCTGCGCCGCCGTCGTGAAAATGTGCAAGAGTATATTGCAAGTTAAAAAGCTGTCATTTTTGCTCGGATAACTTGCGTACCTCCTATTACTTGGGAGGTATTTTTTTAACTTAGTATGTTGTTGATTATTTGAGCAATTTCCCGCTACAGGTTTGTAAAAACTTAAGCTTTTTTACAGAAAGCAAAGTATCCCTTTTGAAGTATCAATAAAGCATAATTAATTGGGTATGCTGTAATCATGGCTGAACCTCCACCCCCAGCTTAGAGCTAGATAATAAAAAGGACTTGATGATGCTTAACTATATTGATAAATTGTTTTTAGGACGGCATCACAGCAAAGCTCCCTTAGCCAGCTTACTATTAGTTCTAAGTATTCTTACTGGAGTGGCTACCCCAGCATTAACCAAAGAATTAACAAAGGTTGAACAGTATAAAATTTCAGTTTTGGGTGAAGATTTAAGTAAAAACACTTACGAGCCTAAAGGCAAATTGCCTCAAAAGGATGGTGTTTACTTGTACGGTCAATCACCAGAACCGCAACAAATCGGACAGGAATATATAGTTATTGAAGTAAGTAAGGGTAAAGCCGTCGGTGCATTTTATCTCCCTAGCTCAGAATTTAACTGCTTTAACGGCACTATTGAGGCAGGAAAATTGGCTTTATTACTAGCTAATGGCCCAGAAACTGAAGCTTATCCAGACACTATAGGTAGTAATACGGAGAAGCAGCAAGTAGCCATAGTAGGCGATCGCTCTTTAGGCGAAAATAGTAGTAATGAGATTACTACTCCTTACTCGGTAGCCTTGCAAAACTATCATCAGCTACCAAAAGTTAGTGACAGCGACAAGCAGATTTTGGCAGCTTGCAAAAGTAATTATCAAGATTCATCGAATTAGCACTCAAGAAAAAAGATCGACGTTTAAAGTTAAGATCGACTATCCTTAATCAAAGGTTTTGCCAAAGGTCAAAATCTAGCCTATGGAAGCATCTTTTCAAATAACGTTAACGATCGCAATTGCTGTAATTGCAGGTATTGGCGCTCAAGTAATTGCTGAATATCTCAAAGTACCCAGCATTGTATTTTTGCTGCTGTTTGGG
>JACCVJ010000040.1 GCA_013698215.1 Tatlockia sp.
ACTTCCTCGGCTTGGTGACTATTAGTAGCAAGACCGCTAGTGGCAATTATTCTAACTTGAGGATTTAGTTCTTGCAAAGTCCGAATGGCAGTTAAACCATCCATTGACGGCATCATAATATCCATCAGCACCGCACCAATGCGATCGCTATATTCAACGTATACAGAAACCGCTTCAAACCCATTACTAGCCGAAAGCGTCCGGTAATTGTAGGCTTCTAAGGTAGTTTGAATTACCTGTTGAATTAACGGCTCGTCATCCACAATTAAAATCAACTCTTGCTGCCCGCTCAAAAGCTCCAATTCGGTAACTTGCGGATTTACAGGCTCAAAAGTCGCTGGTAAATAAACTCTAAATTGAGTTCCTTTGCCCACCTCACTATAAACTTTAATAAAACCATTGTGGTTTTTGACAATACCCAACACTGTAGATAGTCCTAATCCCGTGCCTTTTCCTGGCTCTTTGGTAGTAAAAAAGGGATCGAAAATTCGCTCTATTAATTCCGGTTTAATTCCCGTTCCCGTATCTGCTACCGTAATCATTACGTAGGAACCAATGCCAGAACCTGCCAAATTCATCCGAGCATAGGTCGAATCAATAACTTGATTTTCTAAACAAAGGCTAAGAGTTCCACCATTGGGCATAGCATCACGGGCATTGACGCAGAGATTGAGTAGCACTTGATGCAATTGATTGGCATCGGCAGCAACCATCCACAGGTTTACCGAGGATCTGTCACAGTTTAAAGAGATATTTTTGGGAAAGGTCTGGAGGGCAACTTGGGTTACTTCTGCTACTATATGCTCCACTTGCAGAGGTACTCGTTTGCCTTCGGCTCCCCGCGCAAAGGACAGAATTTGCTTGACTAACCCGGCTCCCCGTTTGGTGCTGTCTTCGATTAGTTGTAGCAATCCGCGCGTTTGCTCATCAAGCTTAGTAATTTTCATTTGCAGCAGTTGCACCGCAGCTAAAATAGGCGTAAGAATATTGTTGAAGTCGTGGGCAATGCCGCTTGCTAAAGTGCCAAGACTTTCTAGGCGTTGGACGCGCATTAATTGCGACTCTAATTGCTTTTTCTCGGTAATATCGGTGCTAACCGTCAAAATAGATGTAGGATTGCCTACCGAGTCGCGCACCAAAGTCCAGCGACTTTCGACGATAATAGTTTTGCCGTTAGCCGTGAAGTGTTGCAACTCTCCTTGCCACTGCCCTTGTTGCAGTAGGATAGTTTCAATGGCTGCAAATTGCGGCACGTCCCCGTCTCGATACAACAATTCCAGAGTATTTTTGCCCAAAACTGCCTCGCTCTGCCATTCGTACAAGCGTTCTGCGCCTTTATTCCAAAAAAGGATGCGATGCTCTAAATCCCGAACAAAAATTGCGTCGGTTGTGATGTCGAGCAAGGCTGCTTGTTCGCGAATTTTGGCTTCTGCTTGCAGGCGAAAGCTAATGTCTCGTCCTTCAGGAATCAGCATTACAACTTTTCCCTCACTATCAAATACAGGCTTGAGGGAAAAGTCTACATAACCCAAAGTTCCATCGCTCAAGAGATGTTGAGATTCAAAGCGCACTAATTGACCATTAGCCGCTTGAGAAACCGCATTTTTTACTCGCTCCTGTTGTGGGGGAGAATTGCTCCACCAAGGTGTGTCCCAAAAGGGTTTGCCAACGACATCTTTTAGCTCGATCCCAACGGCATCTAAAGCGGTGCGATTAGCTTCGACGACAATCCCTTCAGTGGTCAGCAGTCCCATTAATTGAAAGGTACTATCAAAGATGGCGCGAAATTTGTGTTCGCTTTGCTTTAAATTATTTTCGGCAAGGGCGCGATCGCTAATATCAATTACTACATAGCGGCTTCTTTGGTAATTTCCTTCCCCATCGGCGATCGCTGTAGCACTCAAGCTTACAGGCAAGATCGTGCCATCAGAGCGCAGCATTTGTAACTCCAAATCTCTTACCCAACCCCGTTGTTGAAACTGCGGGAAATTTTCAACAAAGGTTTTTAAGCTTGCGGCTGTCAGCAAATCGGTAAACCTCTTTTCGCCCAACATTTGATCGCGGGAGTAACCCAACATTTTTAGTTCAGTATCGTTGATGCGAACAAACACGCCATTTTTGTCTAGAGAGTGATAGCCGCAGGGAGCTTGATTGTAAAGTTCTGCCAGTTCATCAGCGTATGATCGCAAGGCATTGTTTGCCTTTGAAAGCTCTTTTGCTTGCATCCCAATTTGGGCTTGACTTTCGCGTAAAGCTTGTTCGGCGCTGCGCCTTAGCAGCCTTTGCTCTGCTTCTCTTAGTTCCCGTTCCACCGCCGGGAGCAAACGAGTTAGACTGCCTTTAATAATATAATCGTGCGCTCCAGCTTTCATGGCAGCAACGGCAATTTCTTCGCCAATTGTGCCAGAAACAATAATAAAAGGGATATCTAAGCCCCGATTTTGGAGCAATTTAAGGGCTTCGGGAGCGCTAAAGGCTGGTAAAGTGTAATCGGCGATCGCAATATCCCACGATTGACGATCTAAAGCCGCCTCCATAGCAACAGGGGTATCAACTCGCACGTAATCTAGAGTATACCCACTCCTGTTTAGCTCTCGCAGCAAGAGGAGCATATCATCTTCGGAATCTTCGACAATCAAAACCCGCAGTTTCATGGTTATCTCAATTTTGTGGTGCTAAAGAGGCGGTGGTTCGTTCATTAATAGCCAGTACATCCCCAGTTGACGAATTGCTTCAGAAAATTGGACAAAATCTACAGGTTTACGGATATAGCTGTTGCAACCAAGGCTATAACTGTTGAGCATATCTTGTTCTTCGCTGGAAGTAGTCAAAACTACTATGGGCAATAGTTTTGTGCGATCGTCTTCCCGCAAACGACGCAAAACTTCTAGTCCATCAACGCGGGGTAGCTTGAGGTCTAGCAACACTACTGTAGGTTTGAAGTTAATATCGCGCTCCGCATACATACCCGTGCAGAACAGGTATTCTAAGGCTTCAACTCCATCACGGGCTACGATTACTTGATTGCTAACGTGATGGCGTTTGAGGGCGCGGATTGCCAGGGCTTCGTCATCAGGATTATCTTCTACTAATAAAATTGTCTTAGGACTTGCGATCGCATTCATACCTCAAACTCCTCTGCCTCTAATGTAAAGTAAAATGTTGCCCCCTCCTCCAAGGCTCCTTCTGCCCAAACTCGTCCCCCACTGCGATACACAATGCGCTGCACAGTGGCAAGTCCAACCCCATTACCAGGAAATTCATGGCTGGCGTGCAATCTCTGAAATGGGGTGAATAATTTATCGCCATAAGCCATATCAAAACCTGTGCCATCATCCCGCACAAAGTAAGCTAAAGTCCCGTTAGTTTGAGCTATTGCGCCAAACTCGATTTTTGCTTGCAGGTGTTTAGATGTAAACTTCCAGGCGTTGTTGAGCAAGTTTTCTAACACTACTTGCAGCAAGTTAGGATCTCCTTGGGCGACTAACCCAAGTTGGATGGCGAACTCTACCTGTCTCTTGGGGTCAGTTTGCTGTAAATCGGTGCAGAAGCTTCTCGCTAGGCGGCTGAGGTCTACAGGTTGTACGTGCATATCGCTGCGCGTCACCCGCGAGAGTGTGAGCAAATCATCGATTAAGTGTCCCATCCGTTGAGTAGCTAGACGAATCCGCCGCAAATAGTCTTGCCCTACTGGATCTAGTTGTTCGGTACAATCTTCTAGTAGAGCCTGACTGAAGCCGTCAATGCTACGTAAGGGGGCGCGTAAGTCGTGAGAAACGGAGTAGCTAAAGGCTTCTAACTCTTTATTTACCGCCTTCAGTTCTTGAATGGCTTGTTGCAGTCCTTTATTTAAAGTCTGCGATCGCTGTTCTGCTTGCTGACGTTCATCGATTTCTAGGCGCAAGGAGCGCAAAAGTTCGGCGTGTTTGAG
>JACCVJ010000081.1 GCA_013698215.1 Tatlockia sp.
CATCGCCGCGCGGAAAAAATGGGACGAACGGTGTAAAAAGACTCAGGGTTATTGCGGTTTAATTGTTGCTAGGGGGCTAATGGGTGCTTCGCGGGGAAAGCCACATTTAAAAGATATGATGGCGCTATTTGTGGGGCAAAGTCTCTCGCCGAAAGATTTAGGGATTGGGATGCTGCAACTAATGCCACAATTTGAGTAATTTGGGTTGAATTAAACGTTGAGCAAAGTTTCTGGTAGACGTGCAAGGACGCGCTCGAATGGTTTAGTATCTTTCAATCCTTGCGCCAAGATCAATGAACCTTGAATTTGTAAAATGGCATCTTCAGCCCTGTAATCTGCTGTTTTTTCGTCGAAGCCAGCCTCTAATAAAACCTAAGCTAAGGTATCAATCCAAAGTTTTAATGCTTGCTGAATTTGCTTGTGAAATATATCGTTAGCTTCTCCTAGCACTAGCACAGCTAGTATGCAAGGCTTTTGACCGCAACTGTAAAGCTCATTCACTTTTTTTGTCATTTCTCTAATTCTTAGTGACCCTTGACGCTCCCTGTCGCCCAATGGAACAATAATATTTTCCGCCAGCCAATCGTTTGTGTAATTGAGAACTACAGCAGCAATCTCTTCTTTACCTTTAGGGAAATGATGGTAGAGACTAGCTCTACCCAAACCTGTAGCCTCGGAAAGCCGCGTTAAAGTTGCACCTTCATAACCGTATTTTTGAAATACAGTTAAGAGTTGAGCGATCGTTTCATTTTTGACCATTTATGTAGGTGTAGTAGTTCATTGCTATTTTACCGAACGTTTGATACAGTAATTTTGTACCGAACGTTCGGTTTTACAGAGAAAAAGCAATGCTAAAACTGTACGACTTAAATTTGTCAGGAAACTGCTATAAAGTTAGGCTGATGTTGTCATTATTAGGATTAGAGCATGAGCTTGTAGCTGTTAATTTATCAGCCGGGGAACACAAATCAAGCGCATTTCTGACATTAAACCCTCTTGGACAAGTCCCAATTCTTATAGATGGCGAAGTAGTTATTCGAGATTCTCAAGCGATTTTGATATATTTGGCGCGGCGCTACGGTGGTGAGGATTGGCTACCTGTAGAAGCAGAAGCAATGGCTAAAGTTGGGCAATGGTTATCGACAGCAGCAAATGAAATTCAACATAGTGTTGCCGCTGCTAGGTTGCATTTTATATTTAACGCCAAAATAGATTTAGAATTAGCCCAAAGCAGAGCTTTAAAAATCCTGCAAGTTATGGACGGACACTTGCAACAAGACTGGTTAGAAGGCGATCGCCCAACTATTGCCGATATTGCTTGCTTTCCTTACATTGCCTTAGCCGCCGATGGCAAAATTGCCTTGGAAGATTATCCTCATGTAATTGCTTGGATTAGTCGCATCAAGCAGCTTCCCGGTTATGTAGGGATGCCAAGATTGTAAGTTATTTAGGCAAAATTATTGGGGAACTAGGCAATGATTTATCATTCGGGAGAACTTGCAGTCCAATTACGGGTTGGTGTCCAAGCAGAAGCCGAAAGTTTAGCAAAGGCAATCGGTGGTGCAGTTGTTAAGCCAGCAATGCAAAGTTTTTTAGCTAGTCAAAGATTAGCGATCGCCAGTACCATTGATTCGGGCAACCGTGTTTGGGCTTCTCTAATTACGGGTGAACCTGGATTTTTACAAGGCGTAGCCGAACAAATAGTAAAAATTGCTATCGACAGCGACGAGTTGAAAGAAAATTTACGTCTTACAGATGAACTTGGTTTATTGGTAATCGATTTAGCCACCCGCAAGCGGTTGAGATTGAACGGTAAAGCTAAGTTGCAGTGCGAAAATAAGATTTATTTGCAAACCCAGCAAGTATATTTCAACTGTCCTCAGTACATCCAAAAACGGGAAATTAACGCTACTCTTAATCGCGGTAAATCTAGCGTCGATATTAGAGAAACGCTATCGCCTCAGCAGCAACAATTTATCCAACAAGCAGATACATTTTTTATTGCTAGTTATCACCCCCAAAGCGGCGCGGATGCTTCTCATCGTGGCGGTCATCCAGGCTTTGTTCAAGTTTTGCAGCCAAATAAGTTAGTTTTTCCTGATTATGCTGGCAATAATATGTTTAATACTTTGGGCAATTTGGTAGAAAATCCTCAAGCCGGACTATTATTTATTGATTTTGCAACTGGGGACACACTTCAGCTTACTGGGACTGCGATCGCTTGGGATAGTAAAAAAGCTCTACAATTTGCTGGTGCTAACCGTTTGGTAGAGTTTCAAATTGAAAAAGTAAAGTCTCTCACGTCGGTTACTTCCTTTCAATGGCAGTTTAAAGAATATTCCCCTTATTTACCCATGAAAACAAAACCGCAAACAGATTAAAATATGTATTGAATGCGAGAAGGATTAAATACTAGATGCGTGTGGCGATCGTCGGGGCGGGACTGGCTGGGCTGGCAACGGCTGTAGAATTAGTAGATGCGGGCGTAGAAGTAGAAATTTTTGAATCCCGTCCTTTTGTGGGCGGC
>JACCVJ010000089.1 GCA_013698215.1 Tatlockia sp.
AACCTTCTAGGAGTACCGTAAACTTCTAGCGATTTGATCGCAAGATTATTTTGGGTCAAACTCTGGGGAATAAGTACGCGCCATTGCTGCAACGCATCAGCAACAAAGCTTGCTGGTAGTTCTTCTGTACCAACTTCTAATAAAAAATCAGACATATAAAATATAATGGCTAATTAAAATAGTTTACTCGGTAGCTGGTTGTTTAGCTCCAGTCCTCATCTTCACCCTTATTAGCTTTACTTTTATAAAGTGGTTTATCCTTGTGAATTTGGAGAGTTTTAGTAAATAGTTCGCTTTCTGTAAGTTGCCAGTTTTGTAACGCTACATCTAAATCTTTTTGAATATCTCTAGCGCCCGGAAAGCCATCGTAACGAATCCGCAGCCTTGCAAGCTCCGCTAAATTGTAATCGGTGGGCGATGATACTAATAGATTGTCAACGATAATGCGATCGCGGTGATATAAAGGATGTTGCCTATCTTGATTTTCCGTTTCTGACATTAGTAGCTACTCCGACGGGCGATCTAGCTTTGAATCTTATTCCTTTAGCAGGAAAAGAACTAAACGCAATTTATATTAATCTAAATTAGGTGAATCACAACATTATCAGCAATATAATTCTATTCAAATTAATGTAGAGACTATTCAAATTAATGTAGAGACGTTGCAGTCTCTACAATTCAAATTAATGTAGAGACGTTGCACTGCAACGTCTCTACAAATAGACAAGATTGGATTATAGAGGCAACAATAAAAATATGATTAAATCTTGGCTGGTTATTGGGGGTGTAACACTCCTAGTCGCAATGGCGGCGAACTTTTTTACACCAAAAGATCGCAGATGGTTTAATCGCTTGCGTCGTCCTAGGTGGTTAACCTTTGAATTTGCAATTCCCTTTATTTGGATTACTATTTTTATTTGTGGCGCTTGGTCGGCTTATATAGTCTGGGAGAATAGCAAAAATTGGTTATTAATGGGGCTTTATTTACTGCTAGAAATTGTTACTATCGCCTACACTCCAGTAATGTTTAGACTCCGCAGTTTAAAAGTTGGCACAATTATCGGCGGTACTGGTGCGGTTATTGGGCTTTTACTCACATTAACAGTATTACCAATTTCTGGTTGGGCAGCATTACTACTTGTTCCTTATATACTGTGGAGTCCCATCGGTACTTATACAACCTGGGAGATGAAGCGGTTAAATCCTCAAGATGGATGATTAGCTTCTTCTACTCGCCCGTAACGCGCGACTACAGGGTTAATACTCAACCAAGCCCACATTTGATCGCCTTGACAAAAATGCCACCATTCCCCCGGATGACGCGCAAAACCTGCGTATTCCATTACTTCTCGCAATAGTTGGCGATCGCTATGATATTGTTGCTGTTCGGGTAAACTACTATTAGCAAAATAATCGGGATGCGATCGCGCTGACATTTCATCTATAGGCGAACCCATATTCACTACCTTACCCGTACTATCTACTAAAGTAATATCGATTGCTGCGCCCGTACTATGAGGCGATGGAGTAAGGGGATCTAAGCTTGGTACTGCCCAAATTTGATAAACTTGTTGCCAAATATCTTCGCGCTTTGCTGCGGATAAACTAGCTATATTTAGCTTTTGGGCTTCGACTACTTGGGCGAAAGTGTAATCTACCATAAACTGCTGTACAGCAACCGGGCGATAAGCATCAAAAATTTGAATCCGCCAACCGGGATTTTTTAATTGTAGATATTCTTGCGCCTTGATTAAACTATCAAGTACAGATTTACGCAGATAATAGGGTGATACTGCATAAGTTGCACCTAATAGCTGATAAGGATGAGGTGACTCTACAGCAAATATTTCTAAAGGAATTTGTACCATTGATTCGCCACATTCGGCGATCGCAATTTGCTGATATGGTTTCATTTAATAACTTCTTTAGGTAATGGCGGTACAGGATCGTAACCACCCGGATGCAACGGATGACAGCGCAAAATCCGCCTTATTGCCATAAAACTACCTTTTATCGCCCCAAATCTCTCTATAGCTTCCATTGCGTACATTGAACACGTTGGGTGAAATCGACAAGTAGGCGCAAACAAAGGCGATATAAATAAGCGATAGCCACGAATTAGCCATAAAAGCAGCATTTTCATCATTCACTCTAGAAAGAATCTACTACATTTGTATAAAGGAGCTTATTTTTTAGTTTAGATACTTTGGATACTTTACTTTCGCCGATAAGTCTACAAATTGCGATCGTTGTACTTTGGATAGGCTTACTTCTACTTGTAGCATCTTTGCTCAATCGCTTTGGTAATGACAACGCTGAAGTTGTCCGCAAAGTTGTCCATATTGGTACAGGTAATGTAATTTTATTTGCTTGGTGGCTGCATATCCCGGCTTTTGTAGGTGTTGGCGCTTCAATTTTGGCGAGTATAGTTACTTTTTTGTCTTATAGCTTCCCGATTTTACCTGGAATTAATAGTGTAGGGCGTAAAAGCTTAGGTACATTTTTTTATGCAGTAAGTATTGGCATATTAGTTGCTTGGTTTTGGACTATCAATCGCCCCCAGTATGCAGCTTTAGGAATCTTAGTTATGGCTTGGGGAGATGGTTTGGCGGCTTTAGTTGGACAAAGATTTGGCAAACATCCTTACAAAATCTGGGAAAATAAGAAAAGCTGGGAAGGTTCTGCCACAATGGCGTTAGTTAGCTTGATTGTTTCAGGCTTAATTTTTCTGAGCGTCAATGGGAATAATTGGCAAACATGGATAGTATCTTTAAGTGTGGCGTTGGTGGCGACAATTTTAGAAGCTTTCTCTGTATATGGTATTGATAACTTAACTGTACCTTTAGGAAGTGCGGCTTTAGGCTTTTTCTTGATTGAACTGATACCCCATTATTTGGGCTAAAGTATCTACCTATAGATTGATAAATGCGATCGCATTTATCTAAAAATAACTAATTGCTCCCCAAACATAGGTTTGCACTCCTTAGCATCTACTCAAAGGTTGCTTAAATACATAAATTTATTAACTCTTTTGATTGATTAATAAAAGTTGATTTTTATAGAAAATTAGTACAAGCAATACAGATAATTATTTATCTATTTTGCTAGGTCGTAGCAAGAGTTTTGCTGTTTGGCTTGCTAGTTGCTTCCTGAAGGAGAACGATGTTTAAGGAACAAGCGATCGCCTAACTTGCAATAGATTGATAGTTTCCGTTAATTAGTAGTGGTGTAGGGTTTTTATCGTTTCCCCTACTTTGTAGTTATCGAAGGGACACTAAACTGTCCATCAGAACCGCCTAAGATAACTAGCACTGTGCGATTACATACACTTTTCAACGGAAACTGCGATCGCGCAAGTAATTAAAAAGTTGGTGGAAATATGCTTATTTTTACCAACTTTTTTAAGTATTATATTCCACACAAACTTTGTTAGTGCCAACTTTCGCCGGGTTTTTGAGGTT
>JACCVJ010000124.1 GCA_013698215.1 Tatlockia sp.
TTCAAAACCTGGTTTATTACATTGGGAGAGCTTATCGTACTCCTGATTACGGCATTTGGGAGCGGGGAAATAAAATTAATCACGGCAATTCGGAATTAAATGCAAGTTCTGTGGGAATGTCTAAAGCCGCCTTAGAAGCGATCGCGGGATTAGATTTATTTGGGGTACGCGGTAGCCAAGCTTCGGTAATTCACGTTTTACCCGATGAAATTGCCCGCGCCCGAATTACTTTAGAAAACCTATTACCGCGAGAATCTGGCTCAAAAGAAATTGACGCGGCGCTCTTAAGTATAATTAGTTTTCCGGCGTTTGCGGTGGAAGATGTTTTATTAGTCGAGCGCACCAGAAACGACATTATTAATAAATTGCAAGGAAAGTATGGCTGCAAGCGCTTTTTACGTGATGGACATCAAACAGTTTTAGAAGACAGTCATCGCTTGCATTACGAACCTTGGGAACTCAAACAGTTTGAGCATATAGAATCTGAATGGCCATTATTTTTCACTTATTTACTGTTAGATGGCATCTTTCGGGGAGATACGGAGCAAGTCAAAGACTATCAACAGCGCTTGCAACCGTTATTAATTGAGCAAGATGGATTGCAGTTGTTACCAGAACTTTATTATGTTCCCCAAGAAAACGTTGAAGCGGAGAAAAAAGCCCCATCATCTCAAAAGCGTTTAGCTAATGAAAATGTCCCCTTAGTTTGGGCGCAAGGCTTGTATTTGCTCGGTCAAATGCTGAGTGAGAAATTGTTGTCAGTGGGAGATATTGACCCCTTGGGACAGCATTTACGCTTGGGACGCGATCGCCAAGCACTGGTACAAATTGCCCTCTTAGCGGAGGATGAAGACTTGCAAGCCCAGTTAGAAGTCTATGGGATTCAAACCCAGACACCCCAACAATTAGAGCCGATTCAGGTGAGACTCGCGGGGGATCTTTCGGCAATTTTTACCCAAATTGGACGCAATGATAAATTAGGCTTAACAGGTCGTCCGGTGCGGCGGTTGAGGAGTTTGATTGCGTCCAGAATCTTTCGTATTCGCGGCGAAACGATTGTATTTTTACCTTCGTTTTTAGACGTGCAAGAGTTTTATTTAACCCTTGACTATCATTTTTTGGTAGACGAGTTTAAAAATGAATTAGCTTACATCCAGCAGCATTGGCGCGAACTAGGTCGTCCTACTTTGACTTGGAAGCTGACTCATAGTATGTTTGAAACAGGTAGCGAGGCAATCCTGGCACTCATGCAGGAACTCCAAGCAGGACTTTGTAATGGTGTAAAAGTAAAGTTGGGGCGGTTAAATCAGTTGATGCTAACGGCGACTACCGAGCGGATAGATTTTATCCATGACTTTAATTTTGCCCAATCACCGCTTACCGACGCTACTCCTAGGAAATATTATTTAGCTTGTCTCCCAGAAAAAAATCAGCCCCTAGGTAAAGTTCAAGAATTTCAGATAGAGCGGGAAACTAACCCGCAATTTTTATTAGATTGTTTGCGCGGTTCTAATAATATCTACGAGCAAATTGAGTTGTTGCAGACATTGAAACGTTTGCAGGGAATAGAATTTGACACAGGTTTTGGCGGCTTAGACCAAAAGGTAGCGATCGCAAACTTATTAGATGAAGTTTATACCCAAGCAGGAAAAGCCGGAATTTGGGCAGTAGTACGGAGAGCGGCGGGTTTGCGGCAAATGGTAGATATTGGTTTATCCGATCAAGTGACAAAAATGCTAGTACGCGGCAAGCAAATCGCTGTAGGCAAGTCCTATAGTATAGATTCGCTAATTTCGCGTCCGGTATCTAGTAACGAGATTGCCTCAAAAATTGATCGCTTTTGTGGGGAAGATATACGCGATCGCGTTTTAACTCAAGAAATCCTCATCTATTGCGGTTTACTAATTCGAGCAGAACCCCAACTGTTTAGCGGTTTACTGACTTTAAAGGTAGGATATCTAATTTTACTGATGACTAGCGATCTTGCCCGTGACTTGGGCGTGACTCAAGACGAAGCTTACGAGCATTTAATGCAGCTTTCACCCTTTGAAGTCAAGTTGCGGCTACGCCAAGTATTAGTTGGTTATGAAGGTATGAATCAACTATTGCGCCAGCAAGAATCTCTGCACGTCAAGCAACAAGAAAGCGATATAGAGTGGGTAGTTGTGCCAGCGCCAGACAATCAAATGCCCACAGAAAGTTGGCATCAACAAAGGCAATGGGACGGTTCTACAAACCGCGTACCAAAGGATTTTTATCAGAGGGTATGGCAATTATTGCACCACTGCAAAGGTGTAGTTATTGGCGATAAATTAGAGCGACGCAATCGTTTAGATAGCGACTTAATTTTAGCTATGACCCCGGGAGAGAAAAATTTTGCACTGCAAGTCGAGCATTTGCTAAACAAAATAGAAGCGCCAGAGTATAGACAAGTAAACGTAGAAGCATTAATGGAACTCGCAGAAATTGCCCAGCGCAACCCAAAATTGCAAATTGAGGAATATATCGTTTTAGATGTATTGGTAGGTCATGCAGTACGTTTAGGATGGCTAGAAAATAATGCTGAAAAAGGCGATCGCTATGATGAATATAAAGCCGCCGCGTGGAAGTCTTTTTACGACACTTCTCCTAGAGAATGTGCGGCGCTAGTTGTAAAAGCCGTCCGCTTCCTTACTCAATTTGGGGCTTAAGCTAGAGATAGAAATAAGAGAAAAAACATGGAAATAGGCGTTCCCAAAGAGACAAAAGACCAAGAGTTTCGCGTAGGTTTAAGTCCTAGTAGCGTCCGCGTACTCAAAGAAAACGGTCACAACATAGCTGTAGAAACTCTTGCAGGTATGGGTTCGGGTTTTACAGACGAGGAGTATCAGCAAGCTGGGGCGCAAATTGTTAATGCTGTAAATGCTTGGAATCGTCAGCTAGTAGTTAAAGTTAAAGAACCCGTAGCCTCAGAGTACAATTTTTTAGCTAAAGAGCAGTTGTTGTTTACCTATTTGCATTTAGCCGCAAACCGCCCCTTGACCGAACAATTGATTGATTCGGGGATAACTGCGATCGCCTACGAAACTGTAGAACTTTCTGGCGCTAATAAACTACCTCTCCTTACGCCCATGAGCATCATTGCGGGACGTTTGGCGGTGCAATTTGGGGCGCGGTATCTCGAACGTCAACAAGGCGGTAGAGGGATTCTTTTAGGGGGCGTACCAGGTGTTAAACCAGGGAAAGTTGTAGTTTTAGGTGGCGGTATCGTCGGTACGGAAGCGGCGAGAATTGCCGTAGGAATGGGTGCGGCGGTA
>JACCVJ010000147.1 GCA_013698215.1 Tatlockia sp.
ACGACTTAGATCCTGATAATCATCAAACTCTTAAGTTGTACGAAGAAAGGCTAGTTACTAATAAAAAACGTCAGCAAACCGGAGAAGTAGTTTTAGCTAAACACGTTGAAACCCAAATTGCTAGTATCTCTCTCCCTCTAGAAAAAGATCGCATAGTTATTGAACGTAGCACGCCGACAAATAGAAATGCAACGGCTGTGAAAGATGTAAATTTTCGAGAAGGAGAATTAGTCAGAATGAAAGTTTATGAAGAAACTGCCAATGTCCACAAAGAAGCTTTTGTCCGTGAAGAAGTAACAATTAAAAAAGAAGTAGATGTTAATACCGTTAAAGCTCAAGAAACTTTACGCCGGGAAGAATTAGATATTGATACAAGCGGTCGTCTAGATATTGATACTCAAGACAATTAAAGATTTTAAATCCAAGGAATAGCCTGGCATTTCTATATTTTGTAGAAATGTTAGGATGTTGAGTAAATATCTTTATAAATTAGCAAAACTTTATTAGATTTTAGCTAACTTAACGCTGTAAAAGCTTAGTAAAAATTTCAATGGATTAAATTTTAGGACTGGCAAGATATCTATCTTTCGTATCAATATAGCTAAGTTAATTCCTTCGTTAGGAAGATGAAAAAAAATTAATTAATCAATAAATTTAAGAGGTAACGAGATGAAAAGTAAAGGTTTGTAATATGCCATTAGTAAAAATTGAAGATTACGATCCAAGTTATCGCGATAGCCTTGGTGATTCCGATCTTAAAGGGATGGGAGTTTATACTCAAGCAGACGAAAAGATAGGTACTATCAACGATATTTTAGTTGATGAAGATGGACAATTTCGCTATCTAGTAGTAGATTTAGGTTTTTGGATTTTTGGCAAGCAAGTTTTACTACCAGTAGGTCGCTCACAGATCGATCAAGGTTCTGATCGCGTATATGCAATTGGGATGACTAGAGAGCAAGCTGAGCATTTACCAGAATTTAGCGATCGCCTAGCTTTAGATTACGATTACGAAGAAAAAGTTAGAGGTGTATATCGTACACCCACCGTTGGCGCTGCTACAAGCCCAGTAACAAACACTGTTCCTGTAGACGTTGCTATGCCCTTAGAAGCCTCAGCACCCCTAGATGTTGCTGCTAGTGCTGGTATGACTGCTGCTACCCCAGCCTACAGCCGCGACACCTACAACTATCAACAAGAGCCAGAATTGTTTGATGTTAACGACAATAATCAATCACTCAAACTGTATCAAGAACGCTTAATTGCCAACAAGAAGCGCGTTAAAACAGGCGATGTAACCATAGGCAAGCATGTTGAGACTGAAACCGCAAAAGTATCAGTACCAATCGAGAAAGAGCGCGTTGTCATCGAGCGAGTTACACCCACCAATGCAGGAGTAGCCGTAAGTCCAGGTGAAGCAACCTTCGGTGGTGGAGAAGTTGCTCGCGTCGAAATCTATGAAGAAACTGCTGACATTCACAAAGAAGCCTTTGTCAGAGAAGAAGTTAAGGTAAGAAAAGAAGTAGAGACCGAAACTGTTGAAGCGAAAGAAACGTTACGCCGCGAAGAATTAGATGTAAATACTGGTGGAATCCCGGTTGATGAGCGACGCGATCGCATTTAAGCTAGACTAGCAACTTTCACGTGTCTATTATAATCTGCTGTCAAATAGATTTATAGCTAAACTGGTGCAGGCAGGGCATAATTTATGTCCTGCCTGCACTTTTGCAGATATAATACACTCGTAATAATTGTCAATTTGCTTTCCTGAAGTTATCATTTATTCTTATTGAACGGCTTGAAAATAAACGCATAAAATCAATAGGTAGTAATGAATATGAATAGTTCAGAGCGTCATAATTCTGAGTACGAAGATGATAATACATCAAATACTGAGTCTTCTAATACACCTGATGACTCTAAGGAGCAAGATGATAAAAATATTGAATCTTTATTTGAAACGCCAAATTTGCAATCATCATCTGATGATTTAATGAGCCTGTTTGCCAATTCTGGGATGCTAGAAGAAGATAACTTAGACTTGTTTAATAGTCCCGAAATGATGTCTATACGAGAAGAAACAGACTTGTTCACTACTGCTGACATGAAAGAAGAAACAAGCGAGATGGACTTGTTTAATACTCCTGAAATGATGTCAACAAGTGACGAACTTGATAGTAATCAATTTGGCGAAATGGACTTGTTTAATAGTCCCGAAATGATGTCTATTGGAGAAGAAACCGACCTGACTCCCGAAATGGTGTCAATGCAAGAAGAAACAATAGAGATGGA
>JACCVJ010000186.1 GCA_013698215.1 Tatlockia sp.
GTCAAAAAAACTTGTTCCAAGTTTCCATCTAAGAAACCCATTCATCGCGGAAGTGGTACTCAACACCAGACACTCATTTTTTCCATTATTAATACTGCTTAATTCTTAACCGAAAAGTATTGCCCCATAAAGTATGAAAACTGTTTTGATTGTGGAAGACGATCCGATTAATGCGCGTGTTTTTGCCAAAATTTTGACCAAACGTGCAGGTTTAGGGGTAAAGCATACAGAAAATGTCGAAGAAGTAATGCAAATTGCCTTGAATAAACTCGCAGACATTATTTTGATGGATGTTTCCCTTTCTCGCAGTGTGTATCAAGGTAAGGCTGTTGATGGTATCAAAATTACCCAAATGTTAAAAGCAAACCCCGAAACGGCTTCTTTGCCTGTAATTTTAGTTACCGCCCACGCTATGGAAGGCGATCGCCAGAGCTTTCTTGCTCTTAGCGGTGCTGACGGCTATATTTCTAAGCCTGTCGTTGACCATCAAGAGTTTGTCGATCAAATTCTGGCGCTAATGCCTTCAAGTTAGTGCAATTGTACTATACAAAGAGCTAGGCGATCGCTATTTTTGGCAAAAATAGCATCAAACAAAGCCCCCAACCCCTAAATTGCAAGAATTGGGAGCATAGTGAACTAACTAAAATCTGAGTAATTCTAGAGGTTAGACATTACTTCTCGTGCGGCGGCTAAAGTTTGGTCAATATCAGCCTCGGTATGGGCGAGGGAGCTAAACCCAGCCTCAAATTGTGAAGGGGCTAAATAAATTCCCCGCTCTAACATTCCGCGATGGAAACGGCTAAACTTGCTTAAATCTGACTTTTTGGCATCTTCGTAGTTGTGAACCGGCCCTAAAGTAAAAAATAAACCAAACATCCCGCTAATTTGACGGGCGTAAACATCTTGACCTGTTTGCTTGGCAATAAGTAGCAACCCATCGGTCAATTTTTTAGTAATTTGGTCTAGATACTCGTAAGTACCAGGCTTTTGCAACAATTCTAAAGTTTTAATCCCCGCCGTCATCGCTAAAGGATTTCCCGAAAGCGTCCCCGCTTGATACATCGGCCCTGATGGCGCAACCATAGACATAATATCTCTACGACCGCCATAGGCTCCTACAGGCAACCCACCGCCAATAACTTTACCCAACGTTGTCAAGTCCGGCGTAACTCCAAACTTAGCTTGAGCGCCACCGTAAGCAATCCGAAACCCAGTCATTACTTCATCAAATACCAGCAATGCTTCATTTTCTTTCGTTATTAAGCGCAACCCTTCCAAAAAGCCAGCATCAGGAGCAATAAAACCCGCATTTCCTACTACTGGTTCTAAAATGACTCCAGCAATTTGACCTGGATGTTCGGCAAATAAAGCTTTAACGGCTTCCAAATCGTTGTAAGGCGCGGTCAAAGTATCGGCGGTGGTTGACTTGGGGACTCCAGGGGAATCGGGTAAACCTAAAGTCGCAACCCCCGACCCAGCTTTGACTAAAAACATATCCGCGTGACCGTGATAGCAGCCCTCAAACTTGATCATTTTATCGCGTCCGGTGAAAGCTCTCATCAAGCGCAGAACTGCCATACAAGCCTCGGTTCCCGAATTGACAAAACGTACCATTTCAATGCTGGGAACGGCATTAATTACCATCTCTGCAAGGACGTTTTCGAGGAGGCAGGGCGCACCAAAGCTTGTACCTTTTTCTAAGGCGGTTTGCAAGGCGCTAATTACTTCTGGGTGGGCATGACCGCAAATAGCGGGCCCCCAACTACCTACGTAGTCAATATACTGATTGCCATCTACATCCCAAGCTTTTGACCCCTTGACGCGATCGAAGACAATCGGTTGTCCGCCTACGGATTTGAATGCTCTTACTGGAGAACTTACACCCCCAGGCATTAAATGCTGGGCGGCGGCAAAGATTTCCTCAGATTTGGTAGTTTTAATAGTGGTATTAACCAAAGTTTTCTCCTAAAAATGTGTCCCGTAAATAATTGCGTGCCTGGCTTAGAATTCTTATGTTAGTCAATTTATGCCTAGCACAAAAATAAAATTATGTGATTTGTAACAGGATGTAGTAGCTATATTACTGCTTAATTCAAACAATTAAGGTTCGTGGGATCGCCGCTAAGAGTGTAAAAATGTATTTTACTAAAGAATTAACTGTACGGGTATAACTCTTGAGCAATAGGCTGAAGAAGTCTCTAATGGTATCCTTGAGCCAGTAAGTTATTGCCTGAAATCCCCGCAACTATGTCTTCTGTACAACACAATTCATC
>JACCVJ010000187.1 GCA_013698215.1 Tatlockia sp.
GTCAAAAAAACTTGTTCCAAGTTTCCATCTAAGAAACCCATTCATCGCGGAAGTGGTACTCAACACCAGACACTCATTTTTTCCATTATTAATACTGCTTAATTCTTAACCGAAAAGTATTGCCCCACGAGTCATCACTGTGGATAAAAACCCCGCTTATCCAAAAGCGATTAAAGAGCTTAAAGCCGCCAAAAAGCTCCCCGAAATAGTGAAGTTACGACAGAGTAAGTATCTCAACAATATTGTTGAGCAAGACCATCGCGGGATAAAACGCGAAGCTCTCCGGGACGAATCTTTCGTCCGGAAGACTTCGCGATTAGTCAAGCCAGGGATGGGATTTGGCTCCTTCAACACGGCACGGCGAACCATTAGAGGGTATGAAATTATAAACATGATGCGGAAAGGACAAGTTTTAGGAGTTCCTAAGGGAGCCGTCAAAGAGCGGGTTCTCTTCCTCAATCAAATCTTTGGAGTGGTTGCATAATCTGAGCTTCTACTCAAGGAATTTTCCGTCCTCACAAAGTTCTTGCAACACAACCATTTATAATCTACTATTTTTAATAGGATCTTAATAAGATTTTAATAAGATTTTAATAAGATTTTAATAGCTTCTGTAAAGAAGTGTATAGCGAGGTTTTGTTTTAAATAGTTGGTTTCGAGGAGGTAAAGTTATTTTTGTTTAATTCTAAAAATTTCTAGTCAAGACGCTTACTTTACTTTTGAAGCAGCATCTTGACTGGAAATTTCAGTCTGAAAACTTAGAATCGGCTCTAGACAGTCCTGTTTTATAAATTTGCATTCTGAAGCAAGGTTTTCTGTGTCTACTGTACTCATGTCTAAGACACGAGTTCAGATGAGATGCTTAACATTAGATTTCATCAAGGTTTCATCTGCTTAATACCCAGTTAAATATTACTCTCGCGACGGGCATAGCTGAACTTAATGCTTGGTATTCTGCTGTCATTTAGATATGGGCATAACTATCTATCCAGATGATGACTAACTGTTGCTTGGAATTAAAAAACGAGAATGACTATTTTTTTATTGTCTTTAAGTAGTTTCTACATCTATGTTTCCTGGCTTTTAATCTCCTACTCGAGATTTAAAAGCCAACGGGACAAAATTGAGTGGCGAGTACATGTTAACGGAATTAGAGGTAAGTCAACTGTTACAAGATATACAGCAGCAGTTTTTAGGGAGGCGGAATACCACACTTTTGGCAAGACTACAGGCAGTGCTGCTAGAATCCTTCGACCAAGTGGAGAAGATTATGACTTTAAACGTAAAGGTTATGCCAATGTCAACGAGCAAGTAAAGATTTTAAAAGGCTTCTGTCGCCAAAGAGCGCAAGCTGCCGTGCTTGAGTGCATGGCTGTTAACCCTGTTTATGCTCAGTGGCTTGAAGAAAAGGTTATGCGATCGCATATTGGGATTATTACTAACGTTCGCTACGACCATCCTGACTATATGGGTGAAACGTTAGAGGAAATTGCTGAGTCTCTATCTAAAACAATCCCTCAAAATAGTATTTTAATTACATCAGAATCCGAACCGAGGTTACTTAATATCCTCTGGAGAAATGCAAAAAAGAAAAATTCCTTAATGATTGTTGCTGATAAGCATACAGTTAAGCCTGAAGATATGGAATGTTTTTCTCATTTTGCTCATGAAGAAAACGTTGCTATTGGCTATGAAATTGCCAAAATCTTAAAACTTCCAAGAGATAGAGCTTTAAAAGCAATGCAATCGGCACCAGCAGATCCAGGAGCTTTTAACATTGAGTATATAAGTTTTAATGGCAGTACAATCGCTTGGGCGAATTTGTTTGCAGTTAACGACCGCGAAAGTTTTATTGAGGTGTGCTTAAAGTTATTTAAACAGCTTCCTAGTTATGAAAAAGCAGTCCTGCTAAACAACAGACACGACCGTCCAACTAGAGTTGAATTGTTCGCTGATATGTCACGGGAGTTACAGTTTGAGCGTGTAATTACATTGGGAGACTATGAAGCAGTAGTTAATAAGGTATTTTCTGCTGACCCAGCCAGGGTAGTTAACTTAGGTTACTCTACAAAATTTAAAAATGCTTCAGCAATGGACATTTTAGAACAAATTCTTAGTGGAATTAATGGTAGCAAAGTTCTTTTGATAGGAGCGGTAAATATTCATACCACGCAAGCAGAGAAGCTACTACATTTCTTTGAAGAGCAATTAAATGGGCAGGAAGTACAAAAAGATGTAATTCAAACAAACGAAAATAAAATAGAAAAAGTAAATGTTTGAATCAGTAAACACTCCAGAAATAAGTAGACTAGCTCTGATAATTGGAGCTTTTGCAGCGATAAGTTATAAAAATATTTATGGAATCAATCCAGGAGGTGTTATCGTTCCCGGTTTTATCATTATCTTATTTTTGATATCGCCTATTTGGAGCGTTACTACATTGGGTTTATCATTTGTCGTCTACTTCATCTACAAACATTTTCTAGATAGAACGGGGTATAAACGTAGAACTCCCATGTATATTATCTCAACTCTATCCTTGGCGATCACTAACTTAGTAGCGCTTGTGTACATTCAACTAGATTGGTTAGTTCCCTCTCTTGATGGTCTATCTGGTACTTTACTTCCAGCAATTATTGCTTTTACGTTTACCAAGCAAAAAATGGGTAATGTGGTAAAAGGCATAACTTTAACTACATTGGCGACGGCTTTTGTTCTGTTACTTATTTATATAGTGGGTTTCTATTTATTTAATATAGACTTTGATACACTCAGACCATTATATGCTGGAAAGGAAACAATAAAACTAAAGTTTCCCTTAATTCATTTTTATACTGCTTTAGGGGTGGGATATCTTATTTATCGCTACAAAGATGTCCGCTCAGGCGGTTACATGATAGCCCCAATTGCTGCAGCATTACTAATTCATCCTTTAACTGCAGCTATCTTTCTGCTAGGTTGTTTTCTTGTCTACTTAGCGACGCAATTTATTTGTAACGCAACTCTAATTATAGGGCTGAAACGTTATGCCATAGCACTATTTCTAAGTACTATTTTTGTTTGGTCAGTAGAACTTTTGTTTTTACATTTAGACTCTACTATCTTGCCTTTTAAAGGTAGTAATATTTTTGTAATTATTGCAATAATGTCTTATGTTAATGACAATATATTGTATTCTAAAAAAAATGTTATTTTTTATATGTTAATTACTGTGATAATTGCAATTATTACTTATTTAGTTACTAATAGCTTGTCTGCAATTTTAGGTTAAAGTAGAATCATGAATATACTACTTATTGATAAACCAAGCACTTATAAGCTAATCCTTATGAAAAATAATAAACCTATTTTATACAAAAATGTTTGAATTGGTGTCAAGAAGAAAAGCCTTTAAACTTCTATTCAATAGAGGATTTCAAGTTTTAATAGGTATAGTTTCAGGATCTTTATTATCCTGTTACTCACAAAAAACTACGAGTCTTATTAAACAGCCTCGTCAAGGTGGCGTAGAATTACTAAACGAATCTGGTAATTTTTTAATTGAATTAAAAAAAATTAAAAAATTTGCTTTACCCAAAAATTCAAATCTTTATCAGCCTCCCACAACCAACGATTTAGAAAGCTTTAAGGTACTTGCAAACGCTTTAATATCTCTAGATATTGATACAGCGCTTAACAAAGCCAGTGACATTAATTATGAGCTAGTAAGGTTTGTTGATACCCCCACTCAGCAAGTTCTTTACGGCTTAAGAGAGAAGCATATAGATAATTACCCAATGAGAGGTTGGGGGTCTTACTTTATTAATGTTTCTTATAAAACGGATGCCTTGATAGAGATACCGCACATTCTTTTCGATTTGTTTTCAGAAGAAATTGGAGCCAAAGTTTTTTTAATGTCAGCAGCCCGTGGGGTTTTAATTGCCGGAGCGCACCGTAATGCTAACGGTACTGGTACCGCAGATGTCTGTAACCCGATAAAGTCTATTTTTCAAGAGGTTCATAAAGCGTGGGTTCTATCCAAAACTAAAACTTGGCAGATTCATGGCTTTAGTATTTCAACTAAATCAAAACTCCCAGTCAGTACTCAGTCTGTCTTGTCTAGCGGTCAAAGTAATGTATCGACCGAGGTTTTAGATTTAAGTAAGCGGATGAACAACCGTGGCTTTCTCACCCATATTTACAACAAACTTTCAGGTTCTGCCTTATTAAATCAACTGGTGAATCAAAATGTAGCGGGCACAGCTTTCTCACACTTAGGAGCCACCGAAAACGTACAAGGTATTTATTGTCGTAGCCTGGGAAACCCATTTATTCATGTCGAACTAGATAAGAGTATCCGCTTCAGCACTACTGAGCGAGATGTAGTCGCTAGAGTTATCGCAGACTCTATTGAAGCTGTAACTTGAGCTTTTTTCTGCTTAAAACGTAGAAGCATAAACAAATTTAACTTAAAAGAGGTTTTTCAATGAAAGTTAAAAAGCAAAATCGCGACAAACGTGCTTACATTCGGCTTACGTCAC
>JACCVJ010000194.1 GCA_013698215.1 Tatlockia sp.
GGCGTTATTTATGGGTAAGTGCGGTAATTTTAGGTTTAATAGACTTGTACTCTACAAGTTCTAGAGGTGGATGGCTGGGGTTAATTATAGTAGGTATTATTAGCTTTATTTTTCTGCTTATTCGCAGTAAGTTACCTCGACTTTGGCTTGGTTTAGCAGGTGTGGCAATTCTCGTTATTTTTAGCTTTTTAGTCTTCGCAAATAATCGCTTGAACACTTTAATTACTGCGGTGCTTACAGGTAAAGGCGTTGGTGAATTTGCCTACAGAATAATTACGGCAACTACAGGCTGGAAAATAGGTATTAACCATCTAATTTTTGGTGCAGCACCGGGAAGCGTACCATTACTATATCAACAGTATCGTCCTACTTGGGCAGGACGAGAAGCAGAACTTGCTTACCAATTACATAGCACTCCGGCTCATATCTGGGCGGAATTGGGATTAAGTGGAATTGCTGTATTATTAAGTGCGATCGCACTTCTATATTATCTTGGTTTAAAATGGGTAAGCACTTCTGAAAGTAAAAATAATCCTAAACAAATTTTTGTTTATAGTATCTACGCTGGTTTAACAGCTTACGGTATCAATAGTCTGACGGATTATCAACTTGATAATATTTGCATTAGCGGCACAATTGTAATTTATATAGCAGTATTAGCTGCGTTTTTTCGTTCGGTTTTAGCAAACGAAAACACAAAAATTCAACCTAAAGTACTTAACGGTTTAACCTTAGGAGGATTGGGAATACTTTTAGCAATGATTGTATGGTTATTTCCGATTCATGCTGCTTGGAATTCCTCTAGTATTGGATTTTTGGCTCTAAATTCCCAAACAAATAATCAAACTCCCGTCCAAAAATCGGAATTAGTAACAGAATTTACTCAGCGCCTAACTAAAGCGCATCAATTAGCGCCCTGGGAAGCTTATTATCCTTATCAGCTAGGCTGGAATTTGGGCAATATGGGCTTAGAAGCCAGTAGCCCCCAAGAACGACAAAAATTAATCGAAGCTGGCATTGATTGGTTTAATCAAGGCATAAAAGTTTCACCAAATCAAGAATTTGGGCATACAAATTTAGCTTGGTTGCTAATGGCTAAAGGCGATGCTACAAAAGCTACAAAAGAATTTGCTCGTTCTACTCAATTGATGAGTGCAAAACGGGGTGTATTTTATGGTTTGGGTTTAAGCTTACTAGCTCAAGGAAAAACAGATTTAGGCATTGAAGCTATTACTTTAGAAGCTTTGCGCGATCCGATTATTATTACTAGCCCAATTTGGAAATCGCCACAGTTAAAACCAATATATGATCGCGTTATTAGTAGCTTAATAGCCAAGTATACTGTTTTAATTCAAAAACCTTCGCCATTAAACAGTTACTTGCGTTATTGCCTGGGTGGTTTGCATTGGTGGCAAGGAAATTATCAAGCATCTCGCGCTAATTGGGAAGCTTCTAAATCAGTTTTAGGATTGCAAGTGTTGGACTTAGCAGAAGGTAAATCAATATTAAGAGATCAAGCCGCAAATCAGGCGATCGCAGCTTGGCTAGATCCTGCCCACAGACAAACGCTATTACAATCGGCTTTAATTACAGCTAATTCTACGATTCCCTCGCCCCAATTAGTTCAAGACTTGGCTAAAAGTATGGATTCTTCCGCTACTTTAGAACAGTGGCTAAAACAAAAGGCTCCTACTCAACAATACCGCCGTAGCCGTGCGGGTTTCGGAGTTCTTAGCCGCCACAACGACGGACCTGCACCAGTAGATTTTTTACCTGTAGTTGAAAACGGGGCGATGACAAATTTATTTGCTGGACTCATCCCTTCAGCTATCTATGAGCCAGAATTAGACTTAGCATTGCAACCTTGGCGCGACTTGTTGCTAAAAAAGATTTCTGCGCCTTAATCCATGCAATTCGATAATTTGTCTAATGCCACACTTCAATTACTACTTTCCCTCTCTAAGATAGAAAGCAGAATAGTAAAGCCTATAGTAGTTCGTAAATAAGCGATCGCACTTAGAGGACAAAATAATGACTGACGTGCAACAAATTCAAGAGGATGAGTACGCCTTAGATCGGGATTGTACAACCTTATCGCGTCACGTATTAGAGCAACTGCACAGTTTTGGCGCAGACGCTCAAGACCTTAGTGCTTTAATGAATAGAATAGCTTTAGCGGGAAAGTTAATTTCCCGTCGGCTTAGTCGGGCGGGGTTAATGGAAGGGGTACTTGGATTTACTGGAGAAACCAACGTCCAAGGAGAATCTGTTAAAAAAATGGATGTTTACTCCAACGATGTATTTATCTCCGTATTTAAGCAAAGTGGGCTTGTATGCCGCCTAGCATCCGAGGAAATGGAGAAACCATACTACATCCCGGAAAACTGCCCAATCGGTCGTTATACCCTCTTGTATGACCCGATAGATGGATCTTCTAATACCGATATCAACCTAACTTTGGGATCGATTTTTGCCATTCGGCAACAAGTCGGTACCGATAGCGACGGTACAGCCCAAGACTTGCTTCAAGATGGACATAAGCAAATTGCCGCCGGGTATATTTTGTACGGGCCAAGTACGATGCTAGTTTATTCTATTGGCAAAGGAGTTCATTCTTTTACCCTCGATCCTAGCCTAGGGGAGTTTATTCTTACTGAAGAAAACATTACAATTCCTAGTCATGGTGCTATTTATAGTGTTAATGAAGGTAATTTTTGGCAGTGGGATGAATCTTTTAGAGAATATATCCGCTACGTCCACCGCACCGAAGGTTATACCGCTCGTTATGGAGGCGCTATGGTAGGAGATATTCACCGGATTTTAATCCAAGGCGGCGTGTTTCTCTATCCTGGGACAGAGCAAAAACCCGAAGGTAAGTTGCGCTTATTGTATGAGTCTGCACCGTTAGCTTTTTTAATTGAGCAAGCCGGAGGCAGAGCAACTACGGGAATTCAAGAAATTATGGACGTAGTACCCGAAAAATTACATCAACGCACTCCTTTGATTATTGGGAGCAAAGACGATGTAGCTTTGGTAGAATCGTTTATTCAAAAACAAACTCAGCACCAAATACGCGAAAGATCCCGCGTACCTCAATAAAACGTGACGCTCAAATTACAAACACCAATACGGAGTTAATTATGGCAACTAATCGTTTATTAGAGATCAAGCAATTCGGTCAAAGTATCTGGATGGACAACTTAACCCGCGACATCGTTAAGTCGGGGGAACTCAAAGACATGGTGGAAAATAAAGGGATCTGCGGGATCACTTCTAACCCAGCTATCTTTGAAAAAGCGATCACCGGAAATGTAATTTATGATGCAGACATCGAAGCTGGAATTAATGCCAAGTTACCCACCTACAAAATCTACGAGTCGCTGATATTTGACGATATCCGTAACGCCTGCGATATTTTGCGCCCCATCTACGATTCATCAGAGGGACTAGACGGCTATGTGAGTATTGAAGTACCACCAACAATCGCTCATGATACTGAGGCAACTATTAAAGAAGCTAGGCGTTATTATCAGGAGATCGGACGGGACAACGTGATGGTCAAAATCCCTGGTACGAGTTCAGGTTTGCCAGCCGTTGAACAGGTAATTAGTGAAGGAATTAATGTCAACGTTACCTTGCTATTTTCTGTAGATAGCTATATTGAGTCAGCATGGGCTTACATTCGTGGCTTGGAAAAACGTGCCGCCGAAGGCAAAGATATTAGTAAAATTGCCTCCGTCGCTAGTTTCTTTCTCAGCCGCATTGACAGCAACATTGATGGCAAAATTGATGCCAAGCTTAAAGGCATTGATGATGCCAATATAGCCGCAAAACTGACCGCCGTGAAAGGAAAAGTTGCGATCGCCAATGCCAAAATTGCCTACCAAGAGTACAAAAAGATTGTAACAAGCGATCGTTGGAAAGCATTATCAGCTAAAGGTGCAAACGTACAACGCCTACTATGGGCAAGCACTGGCACCAAAGATCCCAGCTACAGCGATGTCATGTATGTTGATGAATTAGTAGGCCCAGATACCGTTAATACCCTGCCCCCAAGCACCATTGAAGCTTGCGCCGACCATTGCGACGTTGATAACCGGGTAGAAACCAAAGTTGATGAAGCTTATCAGCTAATTAAGAGCCTCAAAGATCCTGATATCAATATTGATATCGACAAAGTAATGGAAGAATTGCTAGTTGATGGGATTGATAAATTTGTCAAACCTTTTGAATCGTTGATGAGTTCTTTAGAAGATAAAGTTAGCAACCTATCACCCGTATAAAAAACCGAGGGAAGGCTTAAAACCCTTCCCTCGCCCTTTGTCCCTTCATCCTCAAATAAATATGATTAAGTTGCTAGAAAATCCTTTGCGCGTAGGGTTGAAGCAAGAAAAACTACCCGAGGCGCAAATAATCGTAATTTTTGGTGCTTCAGGAGATTTAACCCAACGTAAATTAGTTCCCGCCCTTTACAAACTACGTAAAGAAAGACGAATTCATCCAGAAATTACCATTGTAGGTGTAGCGCGTCGAGAATGGAGCGACCAATATTTCCGCGACAAAATGCGCGAAGGAGTCGAACAATTTTCTGACGGTATTGGCTCTGAAGATTTGTGGCAAGACTTTTCTCAAGGACTATTTTACTGCCCTGGAGACATTGATAATCCTGAAAGCTACCAAAAACTCAAAACCCTCCTCGGCGAACTAGACGAGAAACGCGGTACGAGGGGAAACCGAATGTTTTATCTTTCAGTTTCGCCGAACTTCTTTCCCGAAGCAATTTCCCAACTCGGAAAAGCCCAAATGTTGGCAGATCCCGTCAAAACGCGCTTATTAATTGAAAAACCCTTTGGGCGCGATTTGAGTTCCGCGAGAGTTCTTAACCGAGTAGTACAGCAAACTTGCAAGGAAGAACAAGTTTATCGGATCGACCACTATTTAGGCAAAGAAACCGTCCAAAACTTGCTCGTATTTCGCTTTGCCAATGCAATTTTTGAGCCGTTGTGGAATCGTCAATTTGTCGATCATGTCCAAATTACTGTAGCTGAAACCGTCGGCGTAGAAGATCGGGCGGGATATTATGAGAGTTCCGGCGCATTACGAGATATGTTGCAAAACCACTTAATGCAACTCTTTTGCTTAACGGCAATGGAACCACCAAACGCCCTAGATGCCGATAGTTTGAGAACAGAAAAAGTAAAAGTCATCCAAGCTGCTCGTTTAGCCGACGTACAGAATTTACAAAGATCGGCGGTACGGGGTCAATATAGTGCTGGGTGGATGAAAGGCAAAAAAGTGGCTGGCTATCGTCAAGAACCAGGGGTAGATCCAAATTCGACGACACCGACTTTTGTAGCAATGAAGTTTTTGGTTGATAACTGGCGCTGGCAAGGTGTACCCTTTTATTTGCGGACGGGTAAACGATTACCGAAAAAAGTTTCAGAAATATCAATCCACTTTCGGGAAGTTCCGCATTTAATCTTTCAATCGGCGGCGCAACAAGTAAATGCCAATATCCTCGCCATGCGGATTCAACCTAATGAAGGTATTTCCCTGCGTTTTGAAGTCAAAATGCCGGGGACATTAGTTAGCACGCGATCGGTAGATATGGACTTTAGCTATGGTTCTTTTGGGATCCAAGCAACAGGGGATGCTTACGATCGCCTATTGATGGATTGCATGATGGGAGATCAAAGTTTATTTACTAGAGCCGATGAAGTAGAAGCAGCTTGGCAATTAGTCACCCCAGCAATGACGGTTTGGGACTCGCCCAGCGATCCCGCCCAAGTTCCTCAATACGAGGCGGGAACTTGGGAACCGACGGAAGCTGAATTATTAATCAATCAAGATGGCCGCCGTTGGCGCAGACTCTAAAAAATGTTTGAAAAATACAGTAATAATTGTAGTTTTACGTTAAAAAATAATTGTAAAACTTCCCTATTACTTCATTTTCAAGCCTTCCTACTCCTAACGCAAACTATATATGTCAACAAAATCTGCTCCTATAGTTTCCTTACAACCGCCTAAAGATGTATCTTTGAGCGATATTGAAGCGGAATTGAGTCAAATTTGGCAAAGCTACGGCATGGCGGGAGACAACGCCGGACTTCCCCCCGCTACACGAGCGACTACCTTTAGCTTAATTGTTTACGAACCAGAAGAAACTCAACAGCTATTAGCAGCTTTGGGCGTATATAAAGGGCCCATTGATGGCATTCCCGGCCCACAAACAGAAGCCGCCCTAAGAGAAATCCAAAAAAAATATGGCGTGTCTATAACGGGAACCGGAACCCCCGAAACTTTGCGTTATTTGCGCGAAGAAGTCGCTAAAAGGGGCGGCAATGAAAGTATTAATGACAACTCAAATGGGTCAATAGACCTAGCTTATAGCCTTAGCAATCAAAACCCCAAAATTGCCGATGCGATCGCCCTGCGTAATCCATGCCGCATTGTGGCACTGTGTCCGATGGCTGGAGAGGATGAAGGGGTAAAAGTTCAAGTATCTGCTTATTGTCCGTTGCAAAAGCAAGCGTCAAATACCTTAATTTGCTGCGAATACATCACTCTCAAAGGTACAGCCACCGCTTTAGAAAGAGTGGGTGGTTTAGTTTCCGCTTTATTAATTGGCGATTTGCCTAAGTTTTTGTGGTGGAAAGCTACGCCCGATCCTAGTAATGAATTGTTTAAGCGCCTAGCGTCAGTTTGCAATTCGGTAATTTTTGACTCTAGCAACTTTACAGAAACCGAGGCTAATTTAGTCAATCTGCAAGAGTTGCTCAAAGCGGGTACACCCCTTGCCGATCTCAATTGGCGGCGCTTATCGGCTTGGCAAGAATTGACAGCCGAGGCTTTTGATCCCCCAGAGCGTCGCCTAGCCCTAAGAGAAGTCGATCGCGTCACCATTGACTACGAAAAAGGCAATCCCGCCCAAGCTTTGATGTATTTGGGATGGTTAGCAAGTCGTTTAAACTGGTATCCTACCGAGTTTCAGGAAGAAGCCGGAGACTACGACTTTAAGCGCATTCATTTTGTAGCTGACGATCAGCGCTTAGTAGAAGCAGAGCTTGCGGGAGTACCAATTACTGATGTGGGGCAAATTCCTGGAGATTTGATCGCTTTGCGCTTGACTTCAACCAATGTTGAGGCTGATTGTTGTACGGTGCTATGTTCGGAAACTAGCGGCTGTATGCGGATGGAGTCGGGCGGCGGCGCTCAATCTTGTCGGTTTCAACAAGTATCTTCTTTAGCCGATCAAAAAGCGGAGATTTTACTTAGCGATCAGTTGCAACGCTGGGGTAGCGATCCTCTGTACGAGGAGAGTTTGGCGATCGCGGCGGAAATTTTGGCACTAGGTAAGTACTAGATAGCAACTTCTAAACTATGGTCGTGATTGCTGGAGAGCGCAGTGGGGTAGGGAAAACAACTGTAACCCTCGCCCTACTGTCTTTTTTATGTCGCAAAGGTAAGCTGGTGCAATCTTTTAAGGTGGGGCCAGATTACATCGATCCGATGTTTCATCAGCACGTTACCGGGCGTTATTGTCGCAATTTAGATCCGGTACTTACTTCGATTGACTACATTAGGCAGTGTTTTACCCGTCATACTCAACAAGTAGATTACGCCTTGATAGAAGGAGTAATGGGCTTATTTGATGGCGCAAGCGGTGACTTTTTTGCTAGTACCGCTCACGTGGCTTTGTCGCTCAATTTGCCTGTGCTATTAGTAATTGATTGCAGCCGTTTGTCGGGAAGTGTCGCTGCGATCGCTCACGGTTATCGTTCTTTAGATCCGCGCCTTGAGATCGCTGGGGTAGTGTTAAATCGAGTCGGTAGCGATCGCCATTTGCAACTACTTCAAGACGCGCTACAGCCGCTAAATTTGCCCATATTGGGGGTATTACGGCGCCAAGATAATATAACTATTCCTGATCGCCATTTAGGTTTAGTCCCCACCTCTGAAATTAACCAAATTGATCGCGTTATCGATCGGTTGGCAACTATTGGCGAAACTTGTTTTGACTGGGACAAATTGTTACCTTTACTAAAACCCCAATATTCCCCAGTTTCTCCTATTTCCCTGCTTCCTCCAAAAGTGCGGATTGCGATCGCACGCGATCGCGCTTTTAATTTCTACTACCAAGACAATTTAGATATTTTGACCCAACTAGGCGCTGAATTAGTTTTCTGGAGTCCGCTTACGGGTTCCGTACCCGATAATGTTCAAGGGCTGTACTTTGGCGGTGGTTTTCCTGAAGTTTTTGCCACGCAATTAGCCGCAAATCAACTAGGTTTAGAATCCGCTCGTCGAGCCATTTCAGCAAAAATGCCCACTTATGCCGAGTGTGGGGGGTTGATGTATTTGTGTCAGCGCCTTGTAGACTTTGATGAGAACTCACACAATATGGTAGGAGTTATCCCCGCAACGGCAATTATGGGAAAGCGGTTGACGTTAGGTTACAGGCACGCTACAGCCCTGCAAGCTACCCCTTTAGTAACTCCTGGTCTTTCAGTATGGGGACACGAGTTTCATCGCTCTAGTTTGTCAGTAGAGCCAAAGGAGCCATTATTTCAAGCGCGGGGGTATGATAATATGTCGCCCTCTATTGCTGAAGGATGGCGATCGCCCTTTCTCCATGCTTCCTATATTCATACCCATTTTGGCGGCAATTTAGACTTACCTAAACGATTTATCAACGGTTGTACCCAGTTTGTTAGCAATTAATAAATTTTGCTAAAGTTGCCGGACGCAACTGCGTTATCGGTTGCACCGAACAATCGTGCGAAACTAAACAATTGGCAATCGCTCTGTAATGTTAGGTTGCTCTAAAAATCGTCATCATAACTCATAAATCTTTGCTACTTGAGCTATAACCGACCTCAAAAAAACTATGTAAGACTGGCAATAAAGGCTTCTGATGCCTAAACCACCATAGGTAAGCAGATTTTTTGCCAGGGATGCGATCGCAGTAGATGAAAGACACTCAACAATTGAAGCCTATAGAAAGTGCGATCGCTCTATTTGATGAGTCGCAGCACCTAATTTTATTTAATCAAAAACTTCCTGCTTTATGGGGTTTATCTAAAGATTGGCTTAAACTAAAGCCAGATTTGCGCTCATTTTTTGCCGAAATCGTCAGCCTTGGCTATTGGTCTCAAGCTCAGTAT
>JACCVJ010000228.1 GCA_013698215.1 Tatlockia sp.
CCTTCATAAATCGCATCAGCCAACTTACCTACTATCAACTTAATGGAGCGAATCGCATCATCGTTAGCAGGAATGGGAACATCTACCACATCAGGATCGCAATTTGTATCTAACATTGATACAATCTCAATCCCTAGCTTTTGGCATTCTTGAACGGCGTTGTATTCCCGGCGTTGGTCTACAATTACCACTATGTCGGGGATTTTCCGCATTGTTTTAATACCACCAAGGTATTTTTGCAGCTTAGTCATTTCCCGGCGCAACATGGAAGCTTCTTTTTTGGGCAACAAATCTAAAGCCCCAGTTTCTTCCCGGCGTTCTAAATCTTTCAGCCGCTCCGCGCGAGTTTTGATAGTTGCCCAGTTTGTCAACATCCCACCTAGCCACCGTTGGTTAATGTAGTGAGAGCCACAACGAGTAGCTTCTTGGGCAATAATCCCCGCAGCTTGGCGCTTAGTGCCAACAAATAGAAATTTCTTGCCTTGCTCTGCGGCTGTCCGCATATAGTTGTAGGCATTGTCCATCAATTGGGCTGTTTGCACCAAGTCAATGATATGAACACCATTGCGGGAAGTGTAGATGTAACGATCCATTTTTGGATTCCACCGCCGGGTTTGATGCCCGAAGTGAACTCCCGACTCCATCATTTGAGCCAATGAAACTACTGGCATATTTTTTGCTCCTATTCGGGTTAATCCTCCATCCAGGCGTATTTCTAATTAAGAAACACCCGAAAAAACTGGATGTGTGAGTTTAGACAACCCTTCTAGTATATCACGAGCTAGAGGCTTGACGCATTTGAGCGTAGGCAGCATAAACACCCTTAACGTTGTACCAGTTAAGAAAAATTCGGGCAATTTCTAAAGCTAATTGGGGTTTATTTTGGTTAATTAGCCACTGCAAAAAGGGAGCCATAGTTTTTTCGTTTAGCAATCCATTTACAGATAAAATGCTCCACAAAACCCGATGCAACGGGGTCATTTGAATCATCATCCTCACATCCCAAGTAGGGTGTTTTTGATAAAATAAAACCCCCATCCGTCCGCGTTGGATTTCTTTATCAATCAGGTTAGGAATTTGAGCTAAAGCAAAAGGAGGATGCCAATGGTAGCCTACAGCATCAGGACACTTGATTAATTTTAAGCCCAATTTTTTAAGTCTTACCCCAAGTTCCAAGTCTTCCCAGCCGTAGAGTTGAAAGCGCCTATCGAATAAACCCGCTTTATCCAGCCAGTGACGAGAAATCGCCACATTTCCTGTAGCAAAATAAGCCGCCGAAAAGTCTGTAAGTTTATAAGGTTCAGAAGTAGGGGAATCGAAGTTAGAAGTATTGATTACGCGCCCGTAGGTAAAAATGCGATCGCTTCCAGCATTAGTTAGAGCTTCAAAGTGAGCAACTAAGAAAGTTTCAGTCACAACTAAATCGCTGTCAATAAAAATAATTGTATCTCCTGTAGCCTTCTCTACGCCTAAATTACGCGCCGCCGCAGGCCCTTGATGATTTTGCAAGTATGATTTTACATGGGGAAAATCCGCCGCCGATGCTTGCAACCATTCTAAAGTGCCATCAGTAGAGCCATCATCTACAAGCACAACTTCATAGCCACTAATAGCGCTTTGAGCCGGAATAAGTTGATTTTCTAGCGCTTTGAGGCATTTTTGTAAAATTGGTAAGCGATCGTAAGTTGGAATCACAACACTAAAAAACACCCATCTCCCCCTAATTAAACCCACTTAGTTCTAGTATGTCACTTGAAAAACTAAGCCTAGGCAGTTAAATTTATTCATTGCCACAAATTTTGTACCATTGCTAACTGTGAATAGGGTCTAATTAGGTAGATAATATTGACTCGTTGTTTTGCGGGAAGTAAAAATTAATGGGTCGTGCTAAAAAAGTTGTACTAGCTTATTCTGGTGGAGTAGATACATCTGTCTGCATTCCTTACCTCAAACAAGAATGGGGAGTTGAAGAAATAATTACCCTCGCCGCAGATTTAGGACAGGGAGATGAATTAGAACCAGTCCGGGAAAAAGCGCTAAAATCGGGGGCGAGCAAGTCTTTAGTTATTGATGCTACGGAAAATTTTGTCAAAGACTACGCCTTTGCAGCTTTACAAGCAAACGCTTTATACGAAAACCGCTACCCTCTTTCCACAGCCTTAGCTCGTCCTTTGATCGCTAAACTTTTAGTAGATGCAGCCAAAGAATACGGCGCGGATGCGGTAGCTCATGGTTGTACTGGCAAAGGTAACGATCAAGTGCGTTTTGATGTCTCTATCGCCGCGCTTAACCCCAACATCAAAGTTTTAGCACCAGCGCGAGAATGGGGAATGAGTCGGGAAGAAACGATCGCCTATGGGGAAAAATTTGGTATTCCTTCCCCAGTAAAAAAATCTTCTCCCTATAGTATTGATCGCAATTTATTAGGACGAAGTATTGAAGCTGGGCCCCTGGAAGATCCTAGCTACGAGCCAGAGGAAGAAATTTACTTAATGACCAAAGCGATCGCCGATACCCCCAATGAGCCAGAATACGTAGAGATTGGCTTTGAGCGCGGTATTCCCACTGCTTTAAACGGACAAAACGTTGCTCCTGTGGAATTAATCAAGCAGCTAAACGAGCTTGTGGGTAATCACGGAGTCGGACGCATCGACATGATCGAAAACCGTTTAGTCGGCATCAAATCGCGGGAAATATACGAAGTCCCGGCGCTAATAGTGTTAATTCAAGCCCACCGCGACTTAGAAAGCTTGACTTTAACTGCCGATGTGACCCATTACAAACGCGGTATTGAGGAAACTTATAGCCAAATTATCTATAACGGGCTGTGGTATAGTCCCTTAAAATCTGCCTTAGATGCCTTTGTCCAAAAAACTCAAGAGCGAGTAACTGGAAGCGTCCGGATCAAGCTATTTAAGGGTAATGCCACTATTGTCGGACGCTCCTCCGCGCAATCGTTATATACCCCCGATTTAGCCACCTACGGAGCCGATGACAAATTCGATCATAGAGCAGCCGAAGGCTTTATCTACGTTTGGGGACTACCAACGCGAATTTGGTCGCAACAAAACTCCTAAAACCCCTTAGAGGCGTAAGTTGCGCCTCTAATCTCCACTTTCTAACTCCTTAGTTTTACGAGCTTCTAGCCAAGGAGGAATAAACAGCCAAGCTGCAACCAAGCCAAAGGCTACGAGTGTAAATTGACCAACCCAAGCAATTAATTGTTCTAAAGCAACAACTCGCCCGACAAAAAACGCTAAAGTTACCATTACTGAAGCCCAAGCGATCGCACCCACAAGGTTATACAAAAAGAATTGTCCAAAAGGCATTTGGGCAATTCCCGCAAGTAAACCCGAAAAAACCCTCAGTAAAGCAATAAAACGTCCAAAAAATACTGCTTTACCCGCATTTTCACTAAACTGAGCTTTAATTTGTTCTAATTTGGTTTCCGGGATCCGGAGAAACTTACCGAGTTTGAGCAAAAATGACCATCCTGCATACCTTCCTATCCAGTAACCACACGTACCGCCAATTACCGCCCCCAAAATAGCGCTACCCAATACAAACCAGTAGCTTAATTGACCGCTACCTGCTAAAAACCCTCCTACTAGGGTTACGGTTTCGCCAGGGAGAGGAATACCAAGATTTTCTAGAAGTATGCCCCCGAAAA
>JACCVJ010000239.1 GCA_013698215.1 Tatlockia sp.
AGGAGGTAAGTAGTTTAAAAATATCTCCCTAGCTGTTAACAATTCTTTATGATGGGGGATAAGCCGCTCGATTAATTGATTAATGCTAACTCGTATTCAAGAACTGGCAGAAAAACTGCGCGATCGCCTAATTGAAATTCGCCGCCACCTCCACCTCCACCCTGAATTAAGCGCCCAAGAACACAAAACTGCTGCTTTTGTGGCGGGGGTTTTATCTTCAAGTGGGCTTCGCGTCACCGAAACAGTAGGTAAAACGGGAGTTGTCGCCGAAGTAATCGGCAATGGCACCGACAGGCGATTATTGGCAATTCGGACAGATATGGATGCTTTGCCCATTGAAGAACTTACAGGCTTAGAGTATGCCTCACGCGAACCGGGAATCATGCACGCCTGCGGACACGACGTACACACGACCGTAGGCTTAGGTACAGCGATGATTTTGGCGCAATTAGCCCAGGAATTACCTGGTAATGTGCGGTTGTTGTTTCAACCCGCCGAAGAAATTGCTCAAGGCGCGAGTTGGATGATTGCCGATGGGGGAATGGATCAAGTGACGGCAATATTGTCTTTGCACGTTTTTCCGTCAATTACCGCCGGGTCGATTGGTGTCCGCTATGGTGCGTTAACCGCCGCCGCCGATGACTTAGAAATAGAAATTATTGGGGAGTCGGGACATGGTGCTAGACCTCACGAAGCTATAGATGCGATTTGGATTGCTTCACAAGTGATAACTACTCTCCAGCAAGCAATTAGCCGCACTCAGAACCCTTTGCGCCCAATGGTGTTGAGTATTGGACAAATTAACGGCGGTAGAGCGCCAAATGTAATTGCTGATCGCGTAAAATTGTTAGGCACGGTGCGAAGTTTGCACCCAGAAACTCGCGCTAACTTGCCTAATTGGATTACTAAAATAGTTTCTAGCGTTTGCGATAGTTACGGCGCTCGTTATCACATTAATTATCGTCCCGGCGTGCCATCGGTGCAAAACGATTTAGCTTTATCGCAGTTGGTGCAGAATGCCGCCGAAGAAGCTTTTGGGAGCGATCGCGTTTTGGTACTTACGGAACCCTCTTTAGGGGCTGAAGACTTCTCTATGTACCTCGAACACGCCCCAGGAATGATGTTTCGTTTAGGGGTGGGTTACAAAGATCGCGCTCTCAACTATCCTTTACACCATCCGTTGTTTGATGTGGATGAAACGGCGATTGTTACGGGAGTTGTAACGATGGCTTATAGCGCTTACAAATATTGGCAGCAGGGCAAATAGGTTACTTATTTGTAGCTAAAATAACCAATTGCCTAATTTAAAAGCAGTCGTTTGACAAATAAGGGCGATTTCTGTTCTCGTTAATCGCTTAAAAGTTAGGCGGGGGCAATTTAATGCTAAGTTATAAATTTTTTAATTACGACTCAAGACTTTGCCAAAGTATTGAGATTAGATAAAATTCCGCCTTTATTAAAGCCGCTTACGGTCAAATAAATAGCTGCTATGGTGGCAATTATTTGTAGTAAGCTTGCTAACAAATAGTAGTTGAAGATCGCCATGCGAAACAATTCTAATACTCAAGAGCGATCGCCCAGCCTAACTAAGTCCAACCTTCCCAAAAAGTCACGATTTTTAGTTCACCCATGGTTGCTAATAGTGGGAGGGGGAGTATTATCAATAGCGATCGCCTCAGTGGCTATTATCAGCTTAACCAGTACTGGGCGGATCGCAAAAGACCCCAGCAAACAAACCACCCTAGCTACCCAAAAAGTTGATTCTGCCTTTGGAAACTGGTGGGCAACTATGGCTCTATTGGGTGCTGGGGTGGCTAGTACCGTAGTAATTTTTAAATGGCGACCTATGCCAATAGTTTCCAAAGGTGGGCTATCGCGTCGCCAGCAGCGCCGACTATTACTCAAACAAGGTGCAGGCATGGCGGAAATTACTCCAGAAATAGCGCCAAAGCCATTAATAGAAAACCAATCTGTAAAGTCTAGTCCCCCAACCGTCACTGTACTACCACCAGAAAGAGATCAAACTACCGATTTAGATGGGCCATCTTTAGCCGAAATGATGGATATTCGCAAGCATTTATCGCTTACAGAAATTTTGCAAGACTTTAAACGCCCTGATTAAACCTCGCATTGACTTACTTCTTGAAACTGAAGAATATCTTGGCGGGGGTCTACATAGGCAGCCTTAACTAACACTTGTTCGCCCAGTGCCACATCGCGTTTAAAGGGCATTGGCAACTGCAAACCCAAGTCTTCAATCAAGATTAGTGCCAAACCTGTATCTTCCCGTAGCCACATTAAAACTAAGGCTTGCCATACTTCCTGTGGATGGCGGCGGAGGTACTCTAAACTCCAATAACGATTAGTTTGACGTTCTACCAAAACTACCTCTTGAGTGACGCTAAACACGCTTAACATCACTTCTTTAAGCTGTTCGTCAGAAAAAGGCAAATCCTCGCCTCGCAGGTGAGCTTTGAGTTGAAAATGAGTTAGCAAATCGCTGTAGCGACGAATCGGGGAGGTTGCTTGAGTATAAGCTTGCAAACCTAAGCTTGCGTGACGATTAGGGGTAATACTCATCTCGCTTTTAGGCATACAACGGCGCATTCCGCAGGCACGGACAGGCCCGGCGGGTAATTGGAGCAATTCTTCTGCCGATGGTAGTTCCGGCTGGGGCTGACCGCGAAAAGGCAAGGCAATATTGTGAGCTTGACCGTAGCGTCCGGCAACTTCTCCCGCCAAAATCATCATCTCTGCTACTAAGTGCCTGGAAGTAGAATCTTCTAAAACATTAATTGTAATTTCGTCGCCTTTAACTTTAATACTTGCTTCGGGTAAATGGATGCTAATTGCCCCTTGAGAGTGTCGCCAAGTCTTACGCAATTGAGCCTTTAAGGCGATCGCGGCAATTTCTGGTTCCGCCTTTACTCCTAGGTGCAACATCTCATCTACATCTTCGTAAGTTAGGCGATAGGTAGGTTTAATTACACTGGCATGAATGCTGTAGCTTTCTACCGCTCCTAGGTCGTCTAAAATTACGCCAAAACTCAAAGCGCAACAAGCCTTCCCCTGAATTAAACTCATTGAACCTGTAGCCAATACTGCCGGAAACATCGGCACCATCCCTGTAGGCAAGTACACCGTTGTCCCGCGCCTTCTTGCTTCTTTATCTAATTCATCTTCTGGGATCAGCCAGCGTGTAGGATCGGCGATATGTATCCATAGCTTTTGTTGTCCATTAGCCAACAATTCCCAACTTAAACCATCATCAATTTCCTTTGTACTTTCATCGTCAATCGTATAAACTTTTAATCTTGTTAAGTCTAAACGGTTTACGTCTAAGTCCGGCGGCGGAGAATCTAAGCACTGCTGCACAATTTCTAATACCTTTGTGGGAAACTGACTCGGAATTGATGAGCGCCGCAATACTAAGTTTTCGTGTTCGCTCCAAATGCCCAAATCAACTAATAACTGCATCGCCGTTTGCGGGGTAGCGGTGCGTTCTAGATGATTCATAATTTCTATAACTAGAGGTGGAGGATTGCGATTAGTTTCCGGCATTCCTCCTGTACGTCCTGCTTCAATACTGGCTAAAGCAAAACGCTCTATCGCTTCTAATCTTTGGCGATCGTACTTCTCCCATTCTACGTTTGCACCAGCTAAAACTTGAGAAATTCGCTCAAAAAATTGCTCTTGCTCTTGTTGGCGGAGGGTGGCTACTTCTAACTGATGCTTGAGTTCTGCTACTTGGGTCGCGCTGCGCGGTTCGTAAAAGTCGCCTTTTTGTTTGAAATAAACCTTGTCTTCCGACAACAAATAATAAGCCGCATAGCACTGGGGTGGGGTTTGCTCGGAGAACAGCAAGTTTGCCATTGCTGGTGGGTTTACACTCTCCTCGCCGAGTTCTACTAACAACTCCCAGGCTATTTCTATGCTTGTTGGGTCTATATAAGGTTGGACTTCTTTTAAAAACTTAGGAATTTCCGTAGCTTTGTAAGTTTGTCCAGGAACGCTATAGGTAACTTGTCGAGGCGTTAGACTGTGAGAAGTACCGCGTTCATCGACTACAAACCAGCGCGTTTTGCCATCGGGACGGTCTACCACCGCCAGTCTGCGATCGCTTTGGACTTTAAATTCAACTAGCGTTCCCTTATCCACAACAAGCGTAAAAAATTGTTAACTTTTCCACAAATAGCCCAATCCGTTAAAATGCGACTTGGCGAAGTCTTCTACAATTTATCCTTCAGCATTGATAAACGGCATCAAAGCTACAATTCGCGCCCGTTTAATTGCTAAAGCTAAATCTCTTTGTTGCTTGGATGTCAATCCAGTAATCCGACGGGGTAAAATTTTTCCGCGCTCGGTGACAAACTTTCTCAGCAAATCGATGTCTTTATAATCAATGGGATCTTGGGGCTTAACTGGAGATAGCCGACGACGATAGTAAGCCATATATTACTTAATTTCCTTATGAACAATGTGACGGTTGCAGTAGCGGCAAAATTTCTTTAATTCTAATCTTGCGGTAGTATTGCGGCGGTTCTTCATGCTGGTATAACGAGATACACCCGGCGATCGCTTGTCTAGATTGGTACGACATTCTGTACATTCCAGAGTCACGACAATCCGTACACCCTTACTTTTAGCCATAATATCAGTGCTTTTTACTCAAGGCGGAATTTTACACAAATATCTATTTTGTCACAAGAGCGGCGATGAGCGCAACTAAAAAATTGAGATTAACTGTTTCAACCAGGCAAATAATATATTAAGTTGGACAAGAGGGCGATCGCTATAGTTGTGGATGTTTTTTTAAGCTGATAGTTTAGTAGAAAAGTGGGAGTAAGAAATCGTCATGCTACAAGTTAGCGATGCGGAGGCAATTATCTTTAATTTAGTCCAGCCTCTAGATCAAAAGTGGGATAGAGAGGTTGTAACTTTATTAACGGCAATTGATCGCATTTTAGCCATACCTGTCACTAGCGAACTAGATTTTCCCCACTGGGATAATTCAGCAATGGATGGCTACGCGGTACGCTATGACGATGTTAAAGGCGCTAATAAAGAGCAACCAACAGCTTTAGAAATCGCCTTTGAAATCCCCGCCGGGGTTAAACCTTTACGCCCCCTGAAATTTGGACAAGCTGCCCGAATTTTTACAGGAGCGGTCATGCCTGAAGGGGCTGATACTGTTGTGATGCAAGAACACACGCAAATTGAAGGCGATCGCGTATTAATTCTCGAAGCGCCCAAAAATCAGGAGTTTGTGCGCCATCGCGCCTCTTTTTACCAAGCTGGAGAGCAATTACTGCCCCCCGGAATTACAATTAATCCGGCAGAAATTGCCGTACTAGCGGCGGCGCAATGTCGAGAAGTAACGGTTTATCGCCGTCCGCGCGTGGCAATTTTGTCTACAGGCAACGAATTAGTAGCCCCTAATGAACTCCTCCATCCTGGTCAGATAGTCGATTCAAATCAGTATGCTTTAGCGGCTTTAGTGGCGCAAATTGGCTCGGAACCCGTACCTATGGGAATTGTGCGCGATCGCCCAGAATACGTCAAAAAAGCAATTTCCCAAGCAGTATCTATAGCGGATGTAGTTTTGTCTTCAGGAGGTGTCTCCGTCGGAGATTACGACTATATAGATAAAAATTTAGAGCAATTAGGGGCAACAATCCATATTCGTGCTGTCGGGATAAAACCTGGTAAACCGCTAACTGTCGCTACTTTTCCCAAGCCCAAAACCAAACAAAGCGTTTTATACTTTGGTTTACCCGGAAATCCGGTTTCAGCTTTAGTAACTTTTTGGCGATTTGTACAGCCTGCACTGCGGAAGCTTTCGGGTTTAACCCATAACTGGCAACCAAAGTTTGTATTAGCGCGCAGTTGTGACGATTTAACCTCTGATGGCAAACGCGAAAGTTATCTGTGGGGACAATTGCATTTAGTAAATGGTAAATATGAATTTTTACTTGCTAAAGGCAATTCAAGTTCAGGTAATTTAATTAACTTAGCTCAAACCAATGGTTTAGCTGTTTTGCCTGTGGGACAAACTCATGTTAGCGCCGGAGAACAAGTACAGGTTTTACAAATTAATTGAGCCGTAGAGAAGTAGCACTGCTACGGCTCTACAAAACCGAACGTTTACCATTAGGTCGTATAGTCATCCAATTAGTTTTCGCCATTGCCAACTGCTCCTCAGAAACCTTAGCATTGGTTAGGTTTGCGCCGCTTAAATTAGCTCCGCGCAAGTTGGCATGATTGAGATAAGCATCACTCAAATCTGCTCCCCGTAAATCTGCGCCCTCCAAGTCAGCATGGCTCAAATAAGCTTTGCTGAGGTTTGCTTCTTTCAAAGATGCTTGATTGAGACTTGCTTGCCCTAAATCGCTATTAAATAAAATTGCTTTGTGTAAATTAGTTTTATGCAGCTTGCAACCATGAAAATTTACTTCGGTTAAATCTGCCCTTTCTAAGTCCAGCATACTCAGGTTTTGCATGGCAAAGTCACGTTTGCCGTTGATATAATCACTCAGTAAAGTATGGCTATTTATCCTGGCAACGGGTGGATTTTTGGTAGGAGGAATACTTGAATTGGTTGTTTTTGATTTCCAAGTTTTTGATTTCAATTCTTGAGCAACATCTACACTAGACTTGGGATTAGATTCTATAGATTTGACCCGTCTTTCGCGGATTGATGTTGCCATCTGTACAATTGATGGATTGTAACCTTTTTCAGGATGAGAACGATCTGTAAACCCTGAGCGATCGCTATTTGGGAGCGACTTGCGGTTACTAGCCATGCTACTAGCTAAACTGTCTTCGTAGGGTTCAAGCTCAATCGCGTTTAATACTTCAGTCGCAGATTGATAACGATGACGAACTGAAGCCTCTAGCATTTTTTTGAGAACTTGAGCCAAGGAATCGCTAACGCGAACTTTTTGCTCCCATAACATTTCTCCTGTAGAAGGATGGTAATCAAAATCTTTAGGCGATTTAGCTGTAAGTAAGTAGATGCAAGTCACACCTACGGCATAAATATCACTAGCATAAACTGGACGTAAAGCAATTTGTTCGGGGGGCGCAAAGCCAGCCGTTCCAACGGCATAGGAAGTAACAGTAGTGTGCAATGATTGACTATTAATTGTATTATTTACCTCATTTTTGACAGCACCAAAGTCAATCATCACGAGTTTGCAGTCTTCCACACGCCGAATTAAGTTAGCGGGCTTGATATCTCGATGAATCACCCGTTGATCGTGGATGTACTGCACTATAGGTAAAATTTCGCTTAAAAATTGCTTGACTCCAGCTTCACTAAAAGCGCCAAAGCGTTTGACTTCTTGTTGCAAGGTCGGCCCATTGA
>JACCVJ010000277.1 GCA_013698215.1 Tatlockia sp.
TGTCGCTATTAGCGGTGGGATTGATTTATTTTGGGTGGACGAAGAAATTTAAGGCAAAAGGCAAGCTTAGTTTGAAAAACTAGCAATTAAGATTTTGTCAATAAAACACTAATTTTTATGATTAATAAAAGTTAGTGTTTTAACTTAGACGCGCTGAAACAGTGACTATTTTAGAAAAGCAAGATACTTCAATGAAAACTGCGATCGCTAACAAGTCTGATTTACTCCGTCGCTGGGTTGCACAACATACCACTACTGAGGGTTTGGCTTGGTTAGATAACAAATGCCAACAAATTGCTAATGGCGCAGAAGTGCGAGTATTTTTTACGTCTTTTAGCGCTGCACCTCGCTTTGTAGGCAAAGAAAAGTTATCGCTAACTAGCGAACAATTGCAAGCCGCTCAATTAATGCGATCGCATTGGCAGCCTCAATTTTGGAACAGCGAACAAACTGCTCGTACTTTACTATTATTGGCGCTTCCTCACAACAGTGCTGAAGAATATTTACAAAGATTAGAGCAACTTTTTACTACCGCCGACATGGGGGAATTGGTTGCTCTTTATCAAGCTTTGCCACTGTTACCATACCCCGAACAGTATCGATTTAGGGCGGCGGAAGGATTGCGGAGTAATATGATTCCCGTCTTTAATGCGATCGCCTTGTACAATCCCTATCCGCAAGATTATTTCGACGAATTGGCGTGGAATCAAATGGTACTCAAGGCGCTATTTGTGGGTAGTCCTTTGCGGCTAATTCAAGGCTTAGAACTTCGCGCTAATCCAACTTTAGCTCAAATGTTAACCGACTACGCCAACGAACGTTTGGCAGCCCATCGCTCCGTATCGCCGGAACTTTGGCAATTAGTAGAACATATAAATTCAAAAAAACAATAACTATGTTTATAGATCCTCATATTCACATGACCGCGCGGACAACTTACGACTATCTGATTATGCGCGAATCAGGCATTGTCGCTGTAATTGAGCCTGCTTTTTGGCTAGGACAGCCCCGTACTAATGCTGGATCGTTTCAAGACTATTTTAGTAGCTTAGTTGGCTGGGAGCGCTTTCGCTCGGCTCAATTTGGAATTGCCCATTACTGCACCATTGGCTTAAATCCTAAAGAAGCAAATAACGAAGCTTTGGCGGCGGAGGTTATGGAATTATTACCTTTATTTGCTTGTAAAGAAGGTGTAGTTGCGATCGGCGAAATTGGTTATGATGACATGACTAGAGCTGAAGATAAATGTTTTCGAGCGCAGTTAGAACTTGCTAAAGAGTTAGATATGGTGGTGCTAATTCACACTCCCCATCGCAACAAAAAAGCTGGAACAAGCCGGAGTATGGATGTCGCAATCGAGCATGGGATAGATCCGACTAAAGTAATTATTGACCACAATAATGAGGAAACTGTCAAGGAAGTTTTAGATCGGGGTTTTTGGGCAGCTTTTACAATTTACCCGCATACAAAGATGGGTAATGCGCGGATGGTGGAGGTTGTGCGTCAGTATGGAAGCGATCGCATTATTGTTGATAGCAGCGCCGATTGGGGCATCAGCGACCCCTTAGCAGTGCCAAAAACAGCGCAACTAATGTTAGATCGGGGCATTTCTGCCAATGATGTCAATACTGTTTGCTATCAAAACGCTTTAACAGCTTACAGTCAAAGCGGACAAATGAAAGAGTCTGACTGGTTAAATCCTCAACCTATCGATCAACGGCAATCATTTAATGATAATTCTGTCTTACGTGGACAAGAGCCAATAGTAGAAGGGGCGAGTAATTACGCCCTAATTGAGTAGAGGTACACACATGACTACTGTATTAAAGCCTAATTACAGCTTATCTACTCGTTTTTGGGCATATTTGCAACTAATGCGCCCAGCAAATATTGTGACGGCTTGGGCAGATATCCTTACAGGTTTTGCAGCTTCCGGCGCAGCGCTCGGAGTTCCCTTAGCTTGGCTAATTTTGGCTACAACGGGACTTTATGGCGGCGGAGTAGTGTTTAATGATGTTTTTGATGCCGAATTAGATGCAATAGAGCGCCCCGAAAGACCAATCCCTACAGGTAAAGCTTCGCTGTTTGGCGCAACTAGCTTAGGAATTGTACTTTTAACGATAGGCGTAGTAGCAGCGGCTCAAGTTTCGTTACTAAGCGCTGCGATCGCGGTATTTGTGGCAATGGGGGCATTAATTTACGATGCCTGGAACAAACACAATGCCCTATTAAGTCCTATAAATATGGGTCTTTGTCGTGGTGGCAATTTACTTTTGGGCGTGAGTGCAACATCAGCAATGGTTACAGAGCGCTGGTTTTTAGCACTCATTCCTATTTTTTATATTGCCGCAGTTACCGCCATTAGTCGCGGGGAAGTACACGGCGGTAAAAGTAGTACAGGAAAACTAGCTTTATTGTTACTTGCGATCGCCCTTTGTGGAGTTTTAGCTTTAGGATTATTGCCAAACTACTCTATTTTCGCAGCTATACCATTTGTAGCTTTATTAATGGCACAAGTATTTCCACCTTTTATTGCTGCAACTAAGGAGCCTAGTGCCGATATTATCCGTAAAGCTGTAAAAGCTGGGGTTTTATCGCTAATTATCTTAGACACAAGTATGGCGGCGGGTTTTGCTGGCTGGTTATACGGATTACTTGTTTTAGGGTTGTTATTTGTGTCTATAACTCTAGCAAAAGTCTTTGCAGTAACTTAATTTATGTTGATTGATATTTTTCATGATACCGCTTGTCCTTGGTGTCGAATTGGTAAAAAACATCTCTTTGATGCGATCGCATTATTAAACCAAAGCCAGACAATAGAGATACGCTGGCATCCTTTTTTGTTAGACGATTCAATTCCTGCTCAAGGAGTAGGGTTTCGCGCTTTTATGAAGATGCGAAAAGGGATAGGAGCAAATCAATTAACACAGCTATTTAGTTACGCCACTCAATCCGGTGCAAAAGCTGGAGTCAAGCTAGATTTTGAAAAGGTTTTTTTGGCTGTAAATACAACGCTTTCTCATCGGCTAATTGCACTGACACCAAAAACCCATAAAAACGTCATTGTCGAAGCTGTCTACAAAGCTTATTTTGAAGATGGACTAAATATTGGCAATGTTGACACCCTAGCTTCTCTAGGTAAAGAATTTGGCTTTGACCAAAAGCAGTTAAAGCAGCAATTAAGTAGCGATGCGGCGTTAGCTGAGGTTGTAGAAGAAGCAAAAGCGGCAAGAAATCAAGGTATAAGTAGCGTACCGTTTTTTGTCATCAACAACAAAGTTAGCATCAGTGGTTCGCAGTCGGTAGAAGTATTTATCCAAGCAATACAGCCAGAACTTTAGGAATTATTTAATAACTATGACAACTAATACTAAATCAAAAATTAGCTACACAATACAACCAATTGAGCAATGCGTTCCAGTTAGTTTTCGCTATGACGTGCGATTTACTACAGGAATATTTAAAGTAGGCAATCCCTTACTAGCGCAAACAATCGTTGCTGAAGGAGAAGGTACAAAAAGAGCGATCGCAATTGTCGATTCTGGTTTAATAGAACATCATCCGCATCTACTCGCCCAAATAACTGACTACATCGACTTTTACGGACAGGTAGTAACTTTAGCGACAGATCCGATTGTAGTACCTGGGGGAGAAGCGGCTAAAAACGATCCGCAATTATTAACTCAAATTCACGAAGTTATTAATAATGTCGGGTTGTGTCGTCATTCCTACGTTTTAGCAATTGGTGGTGGAGCGGTGTTAGATATGGTAGGCTACGCCGCCGCTACAGCACATCGGGGTGTAAGGTTAATTCGCATTCCTTCTACTGCATTGGCGCAAAATGATTCGGCGGTGGGGGTAAAAAATGGGATTAATGCTTTTGGCAAGAAGAACTTTTTAGGTAGTTTTGCCACACCTTACGCTGTTTTAAATGATTTTGACTTTTTAACTACTTTAAGCGATCGCGATTGGCGATCGGGCATTGCCGAAGCAATTAAGGTAGCTTTAATCAAAGACTTGGACTTTTTTGAATTCATCGTCTCTAATGCCAAAAAATTAGCGCAGCGAGACATGGAAGTTATGCAGCAGTTAATTTATCGTTGCGCTCAGTTGCATTTAGAACATATTGCCACTAGCGGCGATGCTTTTGAATTGGGTTCTTCTCGTCCTTTAGATTTCGGTCATTGGGCGGCGCATAAGTTAGAGCAATTGACTGATTTTCGCTTGCGACATGGGGAAGCGGTAGCAATTGGTGTTGCACTTGATAGCACTTATTCTTACTTGGCTGGGTTCCTATCTCGACCCCAATGGCAACTCATTATTGATACACTTTTGGCTATTGGTTTTACTTTATCTGTACCAGAACTTGCCGAACAACTAAATTCTCCTCCTTCTTCTCGGTGTCTGCTGGCGGGGTTGACAGAGTTTAGAGAACACTTAGGGGGCGAATTGACTTTAATGTTATTGCAAGGAATAGGTCAAGGTTTTGAGGTGCATGAGGTTGATGTACCTGTGTATTTGGAAGCTATTAAGGAACTGTTGGCGGTTTAAACGACTTTTCCACAACAACAATCATGAAAATCGGTACAGATAATATTCATCTCACCTACTGCACTAATATTCATCCTGGCGAAAGTTGGAGCGAAGTTTTTGCCAATTTAAAGCAATATATCCCTGTTCTTAAGTTGCGGTTGTCTCCAGAAAACCCTTTTGGTATTGGACTGCGTTTGGCAAATATTGCCGCCAAGGAGTTATTAGAAAAAGATAATTTAGCTCAGTTTCAATCTTGGTTAACGGCTCAAAACTTGTATGTATTTACTCTAAATGGCTTCCCTTATGGGGAATTTCATCACCAAGTTGTCAAAGATGCCGTTTACTCCCCCGATTGGTCTAAATCTGTTCGCCTAGAGTACACAATAAATTTAGCCAAAATTCTCGCTGCTTTATTGCCTCAAGGTATAGATGGAGGGATTTCTACTTTACCTATATCTTACAAGCCTTGGTGGAAAGGCGAAGTCTCTGCTGAAAGTCCTATTCTCAATTCTAGTTGTCTTCACCTTGCGTCTCTTACCGCCGAACTTATCAACCTTCGCCAGCAAACCGGGAAACTCATCCATTTAGATATAGAACCCGAACCCGATGGATTGCTCGAAAATACGGCGGAAGTAATCGATTTTTTTACTAACTGGTTGCTCCCAGTTAGCGGCGCAATGCTTGCTGAATCTTTGGGTATCTCTCCAAAATTAGCAGAAGCACAATTGCTCGAACATATCCGTATTTGCTACGATACTTGTCATTTTGCGGTGGAATACGAAAATCCAGCTACAGTTTTTGCACTTTTTCAGGACTCTGGCATCAAAATCGGCAAAATACAGCTAAGTGCAGCCATTAAAGTAGCATTACCTGCCAATAGAGAGATTTTATTATCACGATTGCGCCCCTTTGCTGAGTCTACTTACTTGCACCAAGTAATCGAACGTTACCCAGATGGTTCATTGCATCATTACCCCGATTTAGTTACAGCTTTACCATATCTGGAACAGTCAAAAGCTCAAGAATGGCGCACACATTTTCACGTACCTATCTTTATCCACGATTATCAAGTTTTGCAGTCTACCCAAGATGATATTGTGGCAGTTTTGCAATTACTACAAGCAAATCCTGTTTGTCAGCATCTAGAAATTGAAACCTATACTTGGGATGTTTTACCCCAAGAAATGAAAATCGATTTACTCGC
>JACCVJ010000279.1 GCA_013698215.1 Tatlockia sp.
AAACCCTCCGCGCCGACTATATAGAAGCAGCAAGGGCTAGAGGCATTTCCGAACAGCAAATTTTAATCAGCCATGCCTTAAAAAATGCCCTAATTCCTGTAATTACAATTTTGGGATTAACCTTTGCGTCTTTATTGGGGGGAGCGGTGCTAACGGAGGTAACGTTTTCTTGGCCAGGATTAGCAAATCGACTTTACGAAGCGATTTCTTTACGAGATTACCCCACAGTACAGGGAATATTAGTATTTTTTGCCACGATAGTAGTGCTTGCTAGTATTGCGATCGATATTCTCAATGCTTACATCGATCCCCGGATTCGCTATTAATTGCCTAGGGCGCTCCTACACCGATAATCGCCCAATGAGATAAACTCAAAGTACAGACAGCCAAGTCTTGATTGTCCGTAACAACTTCTTAGAAATAGTGTTTCAGGAAGTGGGTATCTGCCCGCTTTTTTTGTGTCCTAAAATGGCTCACCCTTTAATTCCCCAAATTATCGAACTGGCGACCCCCGTAGCAGAACAATTGCAACTGGAGGTAGTTGGAGTGGTTTTTCATACTAATCAAAACCCGCCCGTACTAAGAATTGATATTCGCAATCCCCAGCAAGACACCGGGTTAAATGACTGCGAACGCATGAGTCGGGCAATAGAAGCAACTTTAGAGGAGACAAATATTATTCCCGATGCCTATGTGTTAGAAATATCTAGCCCTGGGATTTCCAGAGAATTAACAAGCGATCGCGAATTTATATCGTTTAAAGGTTTTTCTGTCATAGTCAGCGCTTCTAGTCCCCACAAAGGACAACAAGAGTGGACAGGGCAGCTAATTCGCCGCGACGACACTACACTTTATCTCAATATCAAAGGTCGAGAAGTCGAAGTTCCCCGCTCTTTAGTAACAAAAGTTCAATTAAACGAGCGGCGTTAAACAGTAAAAAATTGTCCCTTATAAAGGTTTTATTATGTCAATGGTTAGTATTCCCGGACTCAAAGACCTGATTGAAAATATCAGTCGCGAACAAAATCTACCTAAGCATTCTGTCCAAGAAGCGCTTAGAGAAGCTTTACTTAAAGGCTACGAGCGCTATCGCCGCGCTCAAAATTTTGATAAACGGACTTTTGATGAAGAATATTTTGATAATTTTGAAGTAGAACTTGATACTGAATACGGCGGCTTCCGCGTGCTGTCAACCAAAACCATCGCCGAAGAGGTTAGCGATCCCGACCACCAAATCGCCCTCAGTGACGTACAGGAATTTGAAGCGGAAGCGCAATTAGGAAATGAAGTAATTTTAGATGTCACCCCAGACAAACTAGAATTTGGACGCATGGCGGCAATGCAAACTAAACAAGTATTAGCCCAAAAATTGCGCGATCGCCAGCGCCAAATGATTCAAGAAGAATATCTTGAACTTGAAGGAGCGGTACTCCAAGCAAGAGTGCTACGCTTTGAACGCCAATCAGTAATTATGGCAGTCAATAGCGGCTTTGGTCAGCCAGAAGTCGAAGCGGAATTGCCCAAACGCGAACAATTGCCCAACGACAACTACCGCGCCAACGCCACCTTTAGAGTTTTCTTGAAAAAAGTTAGCACTGGTCAGCAAAGAGGCCCCCAACTATTAGTTTCTCGCGCTGATGCGGGGTTGGTTGTCTACCTTTTTGATAACGAAGTCCCCGAAATAGAAGATGAAGTTGTCCGCATTGTCGCCGTAGCTAGAGAAGCAAACCCCCCCTCGCGTTATGTTGGGCCCCGCACTAAAATTGCCGTAGACACTCTAGAGCGCGATGTAGACCCCGTAGGCGCTTGTATTGGGGCTAGAGGCTCGCGGATTCAAGTAGTAGTTAACGAATTACGCGGAGAAAAAATCGACGTAATCCGATGGTCGCCCGATCCTTCAACCTATATTTCCAACGCCCTTAGTCCCGCACGAGTAGATGAAGTACGGCTAATGAATACCGATAATCGTCAAACTCACGTCTTAGTAGCGGAAGATCAACTTAGTTTAGCGATCGGTAAAGAAGGGCAAAATGTCCGTTTAGCTGCCCGGTTGACCGGATGGAAAATCGACATTAAAGACCGCGACAAGTACGATCAAGAAGCGGAAGATGCCAAATTTGCCGAATTAGCCGCCCAATACCAAGCCCAAGCAGAGCATGAGGAAGAATACGACGAAGACGAGGAGCAATATCAACAAGCTGAGGCAATTGAACCTACAGATGTTACAGCTTGATAAACAAACAGACCCAAACAAAGTAATAATCATACAATTTTCTTATCTGTTGCCCCTACTGCATCCATGAAACCTAACTATCGCCGTTGTATTAGTTGCCGCCGTGTGGCACTAAGACAAGAATTTTGGCGAATTATCCGCGTCAATCCCTCTGGGCAGTTACAATTAGATCGAGGTATGGGGCGTTCAGCTTATCTTTGTCCGCAAGTAGAATGCTTGCAGACGGCGCAAAAAAAAAATCGATTAGGGCGAAGTCTTCGCACATCGATACCATCAGGGGTTTATGACACCTTGTGGCAGCGCCTATAATCACCCCCTCCTTGACTTAGCCCCAAAAGCACAACTATTATTTTTTTAATGACACCAAGCATTTTGGCATTCCACCAACGCAATTACTTGTCAATAGATGTTAACCACATTGCGAGTAGGTTAGTGCCAAAATAGTAAAATAATAGGACATTGAGATAATTTAACTTAAATAGGCAAATTGAAAGCAATTTTTTTAAAGTAGGCTAGTGCAAGAAAACAAAAACAGCCATACATACACAACAAGTTCGCAAACGCGACTGCCTCATTCCAGCAAAACTAGCTTTATTCAAGAGAGCTATTGCTTAAAAATTGGCAGAAAAGCCATTCTCCGAGGTGTTACCCCAAGCAAAGCTACACCTTTACAAGTTATAGGTACAAACTGCTTGACAGTGTGCCTTCGGTTCGACGAAAACATCTCTCTTTCTTGGTTGGAGGCACGGGCAAAAAAATGAACCGCAACCAATAACCCGGAACTTCAGTGAATGGAAGCCATTATCAAACCCTAAAGCAACCATTCAATTACAACTGTCAAGCAAAAAGGAAGAGTGGATGAACAACATTAAAGTCAGAATTTACGATTTATCAAAGGAATTAAATTTGGATAACAAAGAGCTACTAGCCATCTGCGAACAGCTCGATATTTCAGTAAAAAGTCACAGTAGCACGATCTCAGAAGATGAAGCCGAACGTATTAGGACAGCCGCAGAAAAACAAATAAAACAAACCGTAGGTATAGCTCCCCAACGCAAAGAATCAACAGCTAATTCAAAGGCAAACTCACAAATGTCCAACGTCACTAAACCAAAACCTGCTCCTAATAAACAACAAATTTTGGAAATCCGTAAACCCAAAATAGATCGCGCCAATTCCGATAACCCAGAATTACAAGATACCGATTCCGAGTCCGAAATAAAAAGTCCCTCCGTACCCCGGAACAACCCACCAGTCGCCCCCACTAGACCTGTCCCAGCAAGACTATCGCGACCAAACGGAGAATTTAATCTTGAAAACCAAAATGCTTCGGAAGACCCAAGTATAGCCGCCGCAACCAGACAATTTGAGCCACCAAGTAGACCAATGGCGGCAAAAATAGCTCAAACAGCTAACTTATCAGCAAACGCCCCAGAGCGACCAGTATTAAGAAGACACCAACAGCAAAACGCTATCGAGGCAACCCCTGATGGGGTAAGAAGTGATGCAAGTCCAGACAGACCAACTCGGCGCACTACCCCAAGCCCTGTTGGAGCAAGAGCAGACCTCACCCCCAGAAGTCAACCAGGAGTAGAACTAAATAGACCAAGACCAATTAGGGGAAGTGATGCCGTTAGCCCCAAACCAATGCGCCCGAAAGCAACGGCGGCGATTGGTGATGACATTGATCGCCCTGAGGACGATGATAGCGTCAGGCTGAACGATGAAACTGAAGAACTGCTAAAACGCCCCACCTTACCGCGTCCAGTGAAGGGCGGAGCGAAAAAATGGCAGGAAGAAGAAATCATCGACGACGGGCAAGATTCAGTTAAAACTGGCAAGGCAGCAACAAAACTTAAGCGCCTCAAGCCAATTATTGACTTAGAAGATGAGGAAGATTTAGACGACGCTCTCGACTCCGACTCACCAGTACAAGTTAGCTTGTCTGTAGCCCGTCCACCCAAACAAAAAGTTGCCCGTGTGACTCCTGCTGGAAGCCCGATCACGACTACCGCCGCACCAATACGAGGCAGAAAATCTAGCTCGTCTCGCAGCGACAATCGCCGCCGCCACGAACCCGAAGAAAAACAAGAACGTCCAGAGAAAATCGTAGTTACGGGAAATTTGACCGTCCAGGAACTCGCTCAAGAATTATTAGTTCCCGATACCGATATCGTCAAGATATTGTTTATCAAAGGTATGGCGGTTAATATTACCCAAAACTTGGATATTCCGACAATTAAAATGGTCGCTAGTGAGATAGGCACGGAGGTTGAAGTTGAAGCCCCCGAAGCTGAAGCTCGTAAAGTTACAGAAATGGTAGAGGCGGAGGACTTAGATTACCTCCAGCGTCGTCCGCCCGTCGTGACAATTATGGGTCACGTAGATCACGGCAAAACTACCTTACTAGACTCCATCCGCAAAACTAAAGTAGCTCAAGGTGAAGCGGGGGGAATTACTCAACACATTGGTGCTTACCATGTGGAGGTAGACCACGATGGCAAGAAAATGCCGATTGTTTTCCTCGATACTCCCGGTCACGAAGCTTTTACAGCGATGCGGGCGCGGGGTGCTAGGGTGACAGATATTGCCGTGTTAGTAGTCGCTGCCGATGACGGCGTGCGTCCGCAAACTATTGAAGCAATTAGCCATGCTCAAGCCGCTAAAGTGCCAATTGTTGTCGCCATTAATAAAATTGACAAAGAAGGCGCTCAACCAGATCGGGTGAAGCAAGAACTAACTCAGTTCAACTTGACACCAGAAGAATGGGGCGGAGATACGGTCATGACATCCGTTAGTGCGATTAAAGGCGAGAACTTAGACACTTTACTCGAAATGATCTTGCTAGTAGCGGAGGTCGAAGAACTTTCTGCTAACCCCGATCGCTTGGCAAAAGGTACAGTAATTGAAGCTCACCTAGATAAAGCTAAAGGCTCGGTAGCAACGCTGTTGGTGCAAAATGGGACGTTGAGAGTCGGCGATGTTTTAGTAGCTGGTTCTGCCTTTGGTAAAGTCCGCGCTATGGTGGATGACCGAGGCAAACGAGTAGATGCAGCCAGTCCATCCTTTGCGGTGGAAGTATTGGGATTAAGTGAAGTTCCCGCCGCCGGAGATGAGTTTGACGTATTTGAGAGCGAAAAAGAAGCCCGGGCGATCGCCGGGTTGAGAGCCGACAAACAACGGCAATCTCGATTGATGCAAGGACGAGCTACTTTGACCACCCTCTCGGCTCAAGCTCAAGAAGGAGAACTCAAAGAACTCAACTTGATTATCAAAGCCGATGTCCAAGGATCTTTAGAAGCAATTATTGGTTCGCTCCGACAATTGCCACAAAATGAAGTTCAAATTCGCTTGCTGTTAGCTGCTCCCGGAGAAATTACTGAGACAGATATCGACTTAGCAGCCGCTAGTAACGCCGTAATTGTCGGATTTAACACGACCCTTGCTAGTGGAGCTAGACAAGCTGCTGATGAATCGGGGGTAGATGTCCGTGAATACAACATTATTTACAAACTCTTAGAAGACATCCAAGGCGCTTTGGAAGGTCTACTCGAACCGGAGCTTGTAGAAGAATCCCTCGGTCAAACCGAAGTTCGGGCGGTATTTACCGTTGGACGTGGCGCGGTGGCTGGTTGTTATGTTTTATCAGGTAAACTTGTACGCAACTGCAAAGTACGCGTCAATAGAAACGGTAAAGTTGTGTTTGATGGCGCTCTTGATTCTCTCAAACGGATGAAAGAAGATGTCCGTGAAGTTAATGCTGGTTACGAATGCGGTATTGGCATTGATAAGTTCAATGACTGGGCAGAAAATGACATCATTGATGCTTATCAAATGGTAACTAAGCGCCGCACGCTAACAATGGTAGCGACGGCTAGTAAGTAAAACTCACTTTCCTATCTCTAAGAGGTAAGAAAGTAAAGGTAGAGAATTAGATATAAGTATCTAATTCTCTACGCTTGCCCCAAATAATTACAAAATCTGAAAACTGAGGACTAAAAATATATGGCTCGTTTTCTAAATGCTACCGATCGCCCAGCCTCAGAGCAACCCTACATCTGGGAGCGACTAAAAGATGCGATCGCTTCTAGTTCTGGTTTTCAACGCTGGCAATTAGAGCGTCATAGTTTTGACAATCAAATCCAGTCTTTGAGCTTAGATCATCAAGTGCGGAGTTATTTGCGCGAAACTCTAGAAACTCTTGCGTACTAAACCTAGGGATAAAATTAACGGGTAAGGTCTTAAATTTAAGACTTTACCCATTTTTAATTATTTAAAACCTTGCCTGATTAAAAGGTGAGGTAAAAAACCTACCGTATTAGTTTGATTTAATTAATCAAAAATCAAACTGTTGATTATTAAAGACTTATTACCTAGATAGCTGCTTGAGTAGGTAACTCTTACTTATTCTTGAGCAGAGCTTGAGCTAATAGCTAGGCGCTGTTTATTGAGGCTCTGCAATTGATACAACAGGGATTCAATTTCTGCCTCTAAATGCAGGTATTTGACTTGCACAGCAACTTGATAGGGAATTGGCTGAGGATTCTTTAAATCGGAACTTACAGATTGAAAATGGGAAACTGGAGATATACAAATAGTCATTATTATTTAGGTAGTAATTGTTGCCTACTCACACCAACTTGTAATTGTAACCATAACTTAAAAGTGTATCTATATTATCTGTGTAGATTTTAAAACTGGCTTCGTGACATCCTCCCATCACTGACTTGGAGTACCAAGTACAGTGTTTTCTTCCCAAGAGTCGCCTCTGAAATTTTGCTGCTTCACGGGAACCAATGCGTGGTCAACCTCCACAGCCACCATTACCGTCTGTCCGACGGCTGTAAGACCTCGCTGCTCTACGACTATTGCCGCAGCTACATCACGGTCTGTCGTAGAAGCTACGCTTCAACATCAACGGAGATGTAATCGTCATTGCCAAGCGAACTTTGCGGAAGGAAGCTTTCTCCCGTAAAGTTCGCGCCGCTATCCATAAGGGCGTTCCTCTTACGGGAGAGCGCGGGGATTGCGTGCATTCATGCTAAAAAAACTAAGGTAGCTTTAGTTATAAAAAACTTTAATTTTGCTCGTTATGGTTACTTTCTTGCTGGGTTTAGGTAAAGTAACTCCCCAAACCCAGCCGGATTTAATTACTGCAACTACAACTGTTGAGCAGTAGGACGCAAAAGGATTTCATTGATATCTACTTCCTTTGGCTGCTCGATGGCGTAGGC
>JACCVJ010000291.1 GCA_013698215.1 Tatlockia sp.
TCTATATGGGGTAGTGTTACGGAAGCTGTCACGAAGGGCAAAGTAATCAGAAAAAGTACCGAATCTTCTTTTAAACTCGAAACTTTGCGCCATTCGGGCTTTACATAATCACTGGAACCGCTCTCAAATCTAAACTTTTTAGAGAAAAGTTCCGACTCGGTTCATTCTCGGAACTTTCTATAAGGCAGTTGGCGAAGTCTTCTCTGTGCGCCCTAGTTCAATACCTGAAAAGCCAGAATGCCTAAACTGGAATACTTATAACTTACTTTGCCCCTGGTGACAGCTTCCATGACAGCCCCTGGTTACTTGCCAAAGATAAACCAGTTCTCAGGTGTGTCCTACCTTGGATGCTCACGAATATCTGGAGAATCAGTTTTAGGTCCTGTTAAACCTCATAAATTATTATCAATTTTCAATAAATTATCTTTCTTTTCAAAATCTTAATTTCGGATTGATGTTATTATATTTCTATTAGGAATTATGCTCTATATAAATTCATTGTCTTGTGCAGCAATGAGAAAATAGATTGTTTTAGGCTTTTTTTAATCATCCCTCAATGAATGGTGCTTGCTTAAGAAACATTGGAAAATCAAGTTTGAACATTGGAAAACCCACCTTATATTTGATATTTTCTGCCAATGTGTAAGTCCTATTCTGAGCAAAAAACTTGAATATTATAAGGAGTTAATACATGGCTTCCAAAATTCAGCAAGATATCGAAAGTTACCTACCTTTAGCGGCAGATGTGAATCCTAAAAACCCGATTGCTTACCAAGCGGCCCGTACAGCGAGTACAGGATTCAACATGACTTTATTAGCAGGAGCAGAAACTTATATCAACGGTCTAGAAATTCCTGATCATGTACTAAAATCAGTGCTAGAAGCTTCTGTGCAAATCTGCTACAAAAATTTTCCTTCTCTTTTAGTTCCATATGAATGGTTATCAGAAGAGAGAGAACACCTGGCAGAAGGGTCGCGGGAACTAATGAAAATTCAGTACGACCTTCCTGAAGAAATGTTCCGTCTGATGTTGGGAGAGGGAAAGCTTACGTATCCCAAGTACACTATGGCTTTATGGGAAAAAGGAGCATTAAACCTTGAGCAAGCGCAAATGCATATGCTTGATGATGTGATTGAAAAGGTAGGTATTAAAGACGGAGATGAAATCTTAGATTTAGGCTGTGGTTGGGCTGCTGCATCGAATTACATTCTGGCTCAGTTTCCTAATGTCAAGGTGACGGCTCTTAATTTGAGTCATGAGCAATGCGAATATATGCGTAAAAAAATGCAAGACCCTGAAAGTTACCTCAGTTCTGAGAGATTTGCTCTTTATGAAGAAGACTTCAATGATGCTAAATTTGAGACAAAATTTGATAAAATTATCGCGATAGGTCTGTTTGAGCATATAGGCAATTTAACAAAAGCATTCGCGAAGCTGGCTTCTTTTCTAAAGAATGATGGCAGGGTATTCATTCATATAATCACAACCAGTTTGCCTAACAACATTACTAATCCTTTCATCGATAAATATATTTTTCCCAATATGCGGGTGTGGAGCTATGCCACTATACCAACGATTAATAAAAATCTAAAAACAACTAATCGATGGTATTTAAATGGTATTAACTACTCAAAGACTCTAAGGAGTTGGTTAAGGAATTTTGACCAAAGTCAAGCAAAAATCAAAGATTTAAATTATGGAATGAGCTATGCCAAGTTTCGCCGACTCTGGAGACTTTATTTACTCTTGTGTATTGCCCATTTTGACGGATGTAATGGGGAAATTTTGGGTAACGGTCAATATTTGTTGGTTCATAGCTAAATCAAGTATTGTCGAGTTAACCCTGCTGTCAGGTAACACGATATTCGGGTTCTTCCCAACTTTTGGTAAAGATGGGTGCAATTGCCAGTTGGAGCAACGAGGTAGCTGCCATTTAGGCTAGTGTCAATAGACCTCCTGCTTGAATAGCAAATTAGGTAAGTCAAACTATTAGAAACTCGTACCAACAGTGGATTCATGCAAGAGGTCTAATAGAGACGCGCTTTTTTTGTCGATGTTAACCAATGGTTGCCAAACCTCTCAGCATTAGAAAATGTGTACAAATTGTTCTTATTCTTGGCACTGACGCGCGGCGTTCGCCATTACTATAAGTCGTGTAAACCATCAGTAGGCGGAGACAAACCTTTGGTGGACGATCGCCCTCAAGCTTGTTAGCTGCTTGGGGGTTTCTTTTTTGCGCTGTGGGGCGACATGAAAAGGCAACGACTGGCTGTCTTTAAGCATGGGCGATCGCGTTTAATTTAATTACAAATCGCATTTGACCCCAAATATTAGTAATTCAGTAAAAAAAGTGATATATCACAGTTTGTTACACCATAGTTGTGAACAGAAAAATGCGAACAATTTTTACTCAAAAAACTGCTGTTAGTTCAGCATTTATCCTTTTTTCTTCCTTGTTACCAGTCAAGGCAATAGCGGCTAGTTATAGTCAGATTTATGTATTTAGCGACA
>JACCVJ010000306.1 GCA_013698215.1 Tatlockia sp.
TTATTTGTCAACCGTCGTAACCCAAATGCTACGCGATACCCAGCGCCACTAGATCCTGAAACTGTGCGAATTACTGAAGATGCAATTGCTGCCAAAATAAAAGAACAAGCTAACTAAGTGCGATCGCACTTAGGATTAACTGAATAGCAGCGTAGAAGATAAGACGCAAAGACTTCGCTCATACTAAAAAGAGCAGCTAATTAAGTCTCCATGTTTAGTATTCCCAAAAAATTGCTTCAACAAACTCCTCATAGTGGTTATCAATGGGATGGAAGCCCCCGCCGCTTTTTTGAAGGTTGGTATTATCGCGTTACTTTGCCAGAAATCAATCAAACTTTTGCTTTCATGTACTCTATAGAAGATCCCAAAGGTGGGAAACTTCACAGTGGCGGCGCAGCGCAGGTTTTAGGAATTGATGATGAGTATATATGGCGAACTTTTCCCGATGTTGGGCGTTTTTTTGCTAAGAGACTTCGCCTAGAATTAGGTCACTGGGGCAAAACTAATTTACCTACTCAACCACTATGGTTGTTACCAGCAGAATTTGACCATCACATTCAAGAAGGCTATCAAGCATCAGCTACCTGGAATCAAGGCACAATCAAAGATCCAGGCAGTAATAACACTTGTCGTTGGCAGTATAAAATTGAGCCTATATATGGCTGGGGAGATGCGATCGCCCCGCAGCAATCAACGGCGGGTTTAATTTCATTTTTGCCAATTTTTGAGCCAGGATGGCAAATTTTGATGGCTCACGGCTTGGCAACAGGTTGGATTGAGTGGAATGGCAAACGCTACGAATTTACTAATGCGCCAGCTTATAGCGAAAAAAATTGGGGCGGTGCTTTTCCCCAAAAGTGGTTTTGGCTCAATTGCAATAGTTTTGATGGCGAAACCGATTTAGCTTTAACCTCTGGCGGTGGTAGGCGCGGCGTGTTGTGGTGGATGGAATCAGTAGCCATGATTGGGGTGCATTACCAAGGTAAGTTTTACGAGTTTGTCCCTTGGAATGCCAGAGTTACCTGGAATATTCAGCCTTGGGGTAAGTGGGAAATGCAAGCAACTAATGCGGAGTATGAAATTACTTTAGTTGGGACAACCGATTTGCCTGGTACTCCTTTACGCGCGCCTACAGAAAATGGCTTAATGTTTGTGTGTAAAGACACAATGCGCGGACAATTAAATCTAAAGCTGACAGCGCGAAATAAAGGAAAATCAAGCTTAATTGTAGAAGCGCAAAGTTCTCTATGTGGATTAGAAACGGGTGGCGGTGGTTGGGACGGCTCGTGGTTATCTGGCTAAAATTTAGCTTGTCAGCTTTATAATGCTAATATTATAAATGCTTGACAATTGGGGCTGTAGCTCAGTTGGATAGAGCGAGCGCCTCCTAAGCGCTAGGTCGCGCGTTCGAGACGCGCCAGTCCCGTCCATTGCCTGCTAATGCGCGATCGTCGTGCTATAGCGCGAGGTTATGTTAAAAAGCAGGCACAATTGCAAGTCAGTAAAAAAAAGACATTTTAAGAGCAAGTTTTGGCGGTTGTTATTCACGCTTGCTCTACCAATTTTGCTATGGATGGGCTACAAGCAAGTTAGAAGCTTAGAAACCCCTCAAGCTGTTTTAGTTTTGGGGGGTTCATCTTCTAAGTTAGAGCGAGAAAGACTTGCAGCTAAACTAGCGCTTCAGTATCCAGATTTGCCTATTTGGGTGTCGTCTGGTAGCACTAATAAAAACTATGTGCGACGAGTATTTGCTAACGCTGGAATTAATCCCCAACGCCTGCATTTAGATTATGAAGCTAAAGATACGGTAACTAATTTCACGACATTAGTAGATGATTTTCAATTCTTAGGGATTAACAGAGTTTATTTAGTTACTTCCGACTACCATATGCGCCGCGCCCGTCTTGTAGGTGAAATTGTTTTAGGTAGCCGGGGTATCGATTTGCAACCCGTAGTTGTCCCCACAAAAAAAGCTTCAGAAACACGCCCTAAAGCCCTGCGGGACGGCGTTAGGGCGGTGCTATGGGTAATAACGGGTCGTACCGGAGCAACCTTGGCTAAAGGCTCAAAATAGCGGTTAGAGTTCTTGAATTAGCACATAAGGTTGGACGATGAGAGTATTAAACCGTTTTTGAGGATCGCTATTCCAATCACTTAATTGGGTTTCGGAGGGTTTTTGAATTAATTGTTCGCTAATCCAGTGCTGTACGGATTGTAAGTTGTCGCTGGCGATCGCAATTCCTACATCTACTAAGTTTAACTCTTTTGCTATTATCAGTACACTGTCTCGCTTAACGTGAGGAATTAGCCACTCCCACTCTGCTTGGTCTAGGTCTTTTGCTAATTCTGCTTTCAGGTCTGCCATAGTAT
>JACCVJ010000332.1 GCA_013698215.1 Tatlockia sp.
TTGCGATTGCTGCGTGTCTTAACCCGAACTAATCGCAGTATGCGATCGCTCACAGCCAACTTTGCGCGGCGCGGATTTGGCTATGTGGTGATGACGACAGCAATTATTACACTTGTTGGGGCTGCGGGGATGTTTGCCTTTGAACAAGAAGCCCCATCTGAACCTGGATTTGATAGCTACGGTACTGCATTGTGGTGGACAGCCATGCTGATGACCACAATGGGATCAGACTACTTTCCCCAAACGCCAGAAGGTCGCATTCTCTGTTTTCTACTGGCGCTATATGCGTTTGCTGTATTTGGCTACGTGACGGCAACTTTAGCCACATTCTTCATTGGACAAGATGCCGACGATGACGAAGCAGAAATTGCCGGAACGAAATCGATCGATGCCCTCCGAGACGAAATTACCGCCTTGCGAACCGAGATTCAAAGCTTGAAACGGAATAACTAATAACCTCAGATAGAAGTTGATTCTATTTATTTCCTATAGGATACAGACGCGATTTACCCTGACTATGTAATGAATGCAGAAATATCAAATCTTCTAGACAAGATGCAGGCAATGCTGAATAGCTTTATTATCTTATTGCCAAACATTGTGCTGGCGTTGATTGTCTTTGCTATCTTTTTTTTCGTTGCTAGAGCCATCAAAAGATTCGTCAGAAACCTGACGCGCGATCGCCGTCAAGCTCGTAACTTAGGCATGGTGCTGGGACGATTAGCGCAAGGAATAACCATTCTGGTAGGTTTATTTATTGCGCTATCGATCGTGATTCCCTCTCTTAAAGCCAATGATCTTGTACAGCTACTCGGAATCAGTGGTGTGGCGATTGGCTTTGCGTTTCGAGATATATTACAAAACTTTCTGGCTGGTATTTTAATTCTATTAACCGAACCCTTTCAAATCGACGATCAAATCGTTTTTAAAGATTTTGAAGGCACGGTAGAAAATATCCAAACTCGCGCTACCACAATTCGCACCTACGATGGTCGCCGAATTGTTATTCCTAACTCTGAACTTTTCACTAATTCGGTTACTGTTAATACCGCCTTCGAGAACCGCCGCTTGGAATATGATGTCGGCATCGGCTATGGGGATGATGTTGACGAGGCAAAGCGGTTGATGCTAGAAGCAATTTATAGCGTAGATGATGTTTTGAGAGATCCGGCTGCCGATGTCCTCGTACTAGAACTGGCTGAAAGTAGCGTTAACATCCGCGCTCGTTGGTGGATTAAACCGCCAAGGCGAATAGACGAACTCAATTCGCGGGACAAGGTAATTTCTGCCATCAAGCAAAAGCTCTACGTGGAAAATGGTATCGACTTGCCTTATCCCACACGCCAAATTCTGTTTCACGACCAAACCGAAGCGACCGATGGCGATCGCACCCATCAACGCGAAGGCTGGCCCGCTGGCAAAGGTAAAGTGCCGCAGTCGCGCAGCATCAGCAGTTCGCTCAAACGACTTGCTGAGATTAAAGCTCAGCGAAATGGCTCTGAAGGAGATAGCGCAAATCACTCTTCAGAGGAGAAGCGAACGAATGAGAATTAAGCTCAGTAAGCTATTAGATTCACTGCACTCTAGCTTCTGGTTCATCCCGACACTGATGGTTGTGCTGGCGATCGGGCTGTCGTTTTTGACCATTCAAATTGACCAAAGCTCAAAAACAGACATTATTGGGGAAATAGGGTGGGCTTATGCTTTAGGTCCCAGCGGTTCACGCGCCATTCTTTCTGCCATTGCGGGTTCAATGGTGAGCGTTGCCACGACTGCATTTTCAATCACGATCGTCGCCCTTCAGCTTGCATCTTCGCAATTTGGTCCGCGTCTGCTGCGTAACTTCATGAAGGATACTGGCAACCAGATTGTTTTAGGAACCTTCATTTCAACCTTTGTCTATAGCTTGATGGTGTTGCGAACCATTAATGGCATTGCAGAAAATGAGTTTGTGCCTCATCTTGCAGTCACGTGCGGTATTGGACTTGCGATCGCCAGTATCGGTGTTTTAATCTACTTTATTCACCACTCAGCAGCATCCATTCAAGTTGATAATGTCATTTCTAAGGTGGGACGTGAGCTAGATGACGTGATTGATCGCCTCTTTCCTAAACAGATCGGGCGAGGCGCATCAAAGCATCGAAAAGAACCTTTGATAAACGATATTCCAGCCAATTTCAATCGCGATGCCCGCCCAATTCAAGCCACTAGCAGCAGCTACGTTCAAGCGATTGACACCGATATGTTAATGGAGCTTGCGACAGAAGGAAATCTTTTACTTCAGATTCAGAAGCGTCCTGGAGATTTTGTTGTCAAAGGCAGCCCGCTTGCGATCGCTTATCCCGAAAAAGCTGTTAGTAAAAAGCTGGTTGAACAAATTAACGGTGCTTTTGTGCTAGGTTTGCAGCGCACCGAGCAGCAAGATGTAGAGTTTTCAATCAACCAACTGGTTGAGATTGCAGCACGTGCCCTCTCACCAGGAATCAATGATCCATTTACTGCCGTTCGCTGCATTGATCAACTCAGTGCAGCGCTTTGTCATC
>JACCVJ010000365.1 GCA_013698215.1 Tatlockia sp.
CGCAAAGCGATATCCCAATGAAACCACCAAGTAGTCCAAACTTGTATCGGCGCTTTAACTACCGTGACAATAAAAATTATGCCTAATAAAAATCCTATACTTAGTAACTGATTTTGCGGTAATTGAATAAGCTGGGCTAAAAATGCGATCGCATTCTGTACAGGTTTATCCAATGACTGACGCGATAATACATTTAAAATCTGTCCGATGGCGTAAGGTACAACCAAATCGACGATTTCAAAGATACTAGCCGCCGTAATACTAAATATGGCGATCGCATGATACGGCTTATAGTAATTAACAATATCTTTAAATGTCGCCATGATTTTCAAGCCGACACTTTAAGCGTGGCTGCATTTGTAACTTATGTACTACAAAAGTAACACAAAAAGTCTTTAGCAGCAAACCAAACAAGCAAAATCCTAAACTAAAGCAGTCAAAACAAACATCTCACTGTGGAGAGACATCAAGGGGCAAAAACTCTAAACGGTAACGATACAAAGCCACAGGTTGAGAATTTGCCTTAAAGTAATCAGGATCTTGAGGAGAAAGATAAACCGCCGTAACTTGATCGGCTTCAATAGCCAAATTAGCTAACGCTTGATAAGCCGTAGTGCTTTCAACCTCATTAAAATAAGGTTGCACACCTTTAAATAGTTGCTGAAACACCTCAGTAGTGATAAATTCGTCATTCTGCAATGATTCGGTAGCACGTCCAGTAACTAAAGAAACCAGAGTGCGATCGCCTTTTAACAAAGTAATTTGTTTATTTGGCGACGTAGGATCGACCTTAACAGCAATAACAGAGCGACCTAAATAAGCCCGTGCTAGATTCAAACCATTAAAAGCCCGATCTGCTACCAAATCTTGCGAAGCGTCCCGCACAAAGCGCACAACAAAGCTTACAGGGACATTTAGACTGCGGCGATTGCTTTCAAAACCTGGCGTAACTAAATCCGGAGCCAAAGGCGCGGCTACATCTACTAAGGTACTCGTTACATTCCAAGTACCCGCCATCCAATCAGGATAAATCAGATCCCCCTGAGCAGATGGTACTGTCAGCTTTTGCCAATTGGGAAAACTCTCAATGTGACTTTTTAATTGTCCAGCCTGCGCCGCTCCGCCCCAAAACACAAAGACCAAAACCAAACACCAAAAGCCTTTCAATTACCTCTACGCCTCGCTTTATAATTCGCCTACAGGTTCGGGTTCCCAAAGGTCGCCATACTGCGCTTTAAGAGCTTGCCAAGCCTCAACCTGACCGCTTTCGTACTCCCCTGGCTTACCCCATTGCAAAAACAGACTAAGTGCCGATTTTCCTTCCTTATCCAATAGCCGAATCGCGTAGGTAGTAAAATTCCCTCGCTTTGCCTCTCCCGTCTCAAACTTCACCTGTACAATCTCGTCCATATTCAAATGAAATTCAAAACCTTCTGTGTGCATATTCGCATACTTCCCTTTGGGCAATTCGGCATAAAAAAGCTTCTGAATTTTCCCTCTCGCCTCCAACACCGCCGCGCTGCTAGTGACAATTAGCCGCAAAGTTGAGAGACTGTCGCACTGTTCCAAAAATTCTTTTAAAGTAGCACTCATAATTTATGTTTCGTACTGTTCGTAAGCTGCGACAATTTTTTGGACTAAAGGATGGCGGACAACATCTTTTTGAGAAAACTCGCAAAAAGCAATCCCTTCAACATTTTGCAAGATTTTTAAAGACACTGCTAATCCTGACTGTTGATTTAAAGGTAAATCCGTCTGCGTCATATCTCCGGTGATCACCATTCTTGAACGATAACCCAAACGAGTCAACACCATTTTCATCTGCGAAGGTGTCGTATTTTGGGCTTCATCTACAATCACAAAAGCGTTATTTAAAGTCCGCCCGCGCATATAAGCTAAAGGTGCAACCTCAATTACGCCGCGTTCCATCAAACTTGGGACTTTTTCAGGATCGATAAATTCATTAATTGCATCGTAAAGCGGACGTAGATAGGGGTTAACTTTTTGTTGCAAATCTCCAGGCAAAAAGCCGAGTTTTTCTCCCGCCTCTACCGCCGGACGAGTTAAAATTATCCGTTCATACTGGTTGGCTAGAAGTGCTTTAACGGCAACAACCACCGCTAAAAAAGTTTTGCCCGTACCCGCCGGCCCAGCGCAAAAAATTAAATCGTTATGATTGAGAGCGCGGATATATTGCCTTTGACGAAAAGTTTTAGCGCGGATTTCTTCACCCTTGCGGGTTTTTGCCACAATATCGCGCTGCAAATCTTGTAATTCGTCTTGACGTTCGGTGTCTAAAGCTTGCCTAGCTGTGGCTATATCTGCTTGGGAAATACTTTTACCTTTAATCCATAAGTATTCCAGACTCTGCACCAATTTTTGACTCAATTCAACTTGCTGCTCGGTTCCCGAAATATACAATTCCTGCCCGTGCAGTACCAGCAACGCTCCGGTTTGTCGGGCGATTACTTTGAGATTTTCTTCGCGTTCTCCTGATAAGGCGATCGCACTTTCCTTGCTCGGCAGTTGAATCGTCGATGCTTCTGCCATAAATATTTTTACTATACGAAAAGATTGTACTTGCTACTGGGCTTAAAAATGTTCAACGGTTAGCTCATAAATTTTGAATTTTTTGAGCCAACCGTTCATTAACTATCACCATCCAAATTTAAGCGAGGACGAAGCTTAATTGAGGGTTTGGGGAGGTTTTCGCGCACAGTCTGTGGTTCGCCGAACGTCCGTTGGGAATCTTCTCCCCGCACTGGTTCTCTAGCTCTTGTAGGATCGCGCTCCCCTTGCTCTTCCTCGAAAGAGTTAGCGCTTTGGCTACCATAGACATCTAAATATGCAGAATGTCCAGCACAAGCTGCCGCCGCCGCTACTACGGTCTTAATTACTTGAATATTGCGCCCGCCACGACCAAAGACCCGCCCTTTGTCTTCTCCTTCAAAAGCGATGCGAATCCAGACTCTAGCGGCATTTTCGGAGGTTTCGCAATCAATACTTAGAGAATTGGCTGATTCTAAAAATGGCTCAATGAGAAAGCGCACCAGGCCAGGATAATCGGGCATTTTTGTTGAATTAGGGTTTCGCGGTTGTAGCACTGATTTGTTCAAAGACATTAGCTTTGCGTAAGATACTACGCACGGTTTCCGATGGTTGAGCGCCTTGTGAGAGTCTGCGGATAATTCCCGGCACGTCTAGTTTTACTTCATCGGTGCGGGGATTATAAAAGCCTAATTCTTCTAGAGGACGACCATCGCGGCGATCGCGGCTATTCATTGCTACTATCCGGTAACTTGCTTCGCGTTTTTTTCCAAAGCGCTTTAATCGCAGTTTGACCATGTTTAGGGGTTAGTTTTGCTAAATTCATTTAGTGAACTTCTTATTTTATCATTATTGTGTCGCATTTATCAACATTTTCGGAAATTGTCAAAGCAGAATAGAAGCCAGCAATGCGATCGCTTTGACAAAGTAAACAAGCGGGTTTAGAGGTGCAAAACCCGCCTTTATAGGCTTTCAACTACGGCAATTTATGCCAAGCCTCAAAGAAATCTGGATAAGTCATATTTTGGGCGCAATGCCAAATTACCTGATAACAAGCCTCGTAGCGATAAGAACTATCCCAATTAGATTTACT
>JACCVJ010000384.1 GCA_013698215.1 Tatlockia sp.
TTGCTCAAATGGTTGAAAACTATCCAGACTACACCTTAAGTGAATATTGTGAGTATTGGGGAGAAACTTACCATCAATGGTTCAGCACCAGTACGATGTGCCGCGCCTTACAGAAAGAGCAATTAACATTAAAAAAAAGACGTTACGCAGCACTCAAGCAGCAACAGAGAGAGTACAAAAGCGAAGATGTGAATATTGGGAGCAAGTTAAAGACATTGAACCCCACAACCTAGTATTTTTAGATGAAACAGGTGTTCTGCTGGGTGTGACTAGAACTCATGCTCGTTCCCCTCGTGGAAGGAGAGTGTATGATTTGAAACCCTTTTACCGCGGTGCAAGGGTAACGGTGATTGGTGCGATCAGCTTAACGGGCGTGGTGGCATTAATGACTTTAGATGGGTCAATGGATGGTGATGTTTTTAAAGTTTTTATTGAAAAGTGTTTAGTACCTCAATTATGGTCCGGGGCAGTGGTAGTCATGGACAATTTACCCGCGCACAAAATGGCTGCTATTGCACCTTTAATTCAAGCCGTTGGTGCAAATGTGCTGAATTTATCACCTTATTCTCCGGACTTTAACCCGATTGAACTCTGGTGGTCCCAACTTAAATCTTTCTTACGCCAATTTTCCCCTACCACTACCAACATGGTTGATATTCTCGTTAAAACTGCCCTTGATTTAATCAATCCTAAGCATTTACGCAACTGGTTTGCTAACTGTTGTTACTGTACTCAATAAATCTGCAACTTGCTGTATATAAAAGTCTCCGAATTTTCAGGTAGCCTTTCATAATCTTTACTTAAACGGCGACACCAATTGAGCCATCCAAAAGTTCTTTCGACAACCCAACGCTTTGGTAAAAGTACGAAACCCTTCTTCTCTAGAGGTCTAAGAACGATTTCCACAATCCAAAGAAACATATCCATCACCCAATGAATAAAATCTTCTCCCCGATAGCCTCCATCCATCCAAAGAGTATTTAATCGTTTAACCCGATCTCCCATCAGATGAACTTGGTGGAGAACTTTTTTTGCTCCCTCACGTTCTGGAACACTGGCTGCAGTGACCAAAACCCGTAAAACCAGCCCTAACATATCCACGCTCAGATGTCGTTTACGTCCATGGATCTTTTTGCCTGCGTCATAGCCCACATCAATCGCAATCATGGTGGCAGTTTCTACTGATTGGCTGTCAACTGCGGCTTCCGATGGACTCGGTTCTCGTCCAGATGCAACCCTAACCCACTGATACAGTTTGTCGTGAATCTTTAACCATGTACCATCTTTGCTCCATCGCCAAAAATAACCGTAAACAGTTTGCCAAGCTGGGAAGTCTCCTGGTAAGCCTCTCCATGTACATCCTTCGCACAGCACGTAAAAAATCGCGTTGACCACAGCAAATAACTCTACCGCTCGTGGACGACCACCTAATTTTTCGGATGGTAACTCTGTTGCAATCAATTCCCACTGTTCCCATGTCAAATTGCTACGGTATGCTTTAGTCATTCGCTCACAAGGTGCTGTTATCTACAAATCTCAGCATACGCCTTGTCAGCTTTCTTACAATTCCACCCTACTTTTAAAACATCCTCTAAAGGGAAAAAACCACAATCAAATAACTATCACCGAAGCCGAAAAAGATTAGGTTTGATTCATCTAAAAATTACTAGGCAACGTAAAGATTGGGCAATAAAACAAGCCCGATGCGTAGTGGCATCAAACGATGTGATTGTCTATGAGGATTTGAAGATTGCAAAAATGGTCAAAAATCACCATTTGGCTAAGTCTATTTCTGACGCTAGTTGGTATCAGTTCACCCAATGGTTGGACTACTACGGAAAAGTTTGGGATAAAGCAGTGGTGGCGGTTTCGCCCAACTATACATCTCAAGACTGTTCCTCTTGTGGTCACAGAGTGAAAAAGTCTCTTAGTACCAGGACTCATTCGTGTTCTGGCTGTGGAGTAGAAATTTGCCGCGACACAAACGCTGCGATTAATATCCTCACCAAGGGCATGAAAGTGTTAGGTATTTACGGGCAAGCAAACAGTACCTTTGGGCAAAAGGAATCTGCCTCTATAGAGGAAAAGCTTGGGGAGAAGACTACCTCTACTATTGACGGGAAACCTGAAATAGCAAGTAGACTTCCGTGAACCAAGAATAAGAA
>JACCVJ010000391.1 GCA_013698215.1 Tatlockia sp.
TCTCGCCTACCAATTCCCTACAACTTTTGGAAAAGCTTTGCTTTAATTTCTCATGGTAGTATGGACGAACCTAACTATGCTTATCAAGTTTTTATCCAACATTTTAATAGATTTCAGCCTCCTAAAAAAGACTTTGTTAGTTTGGAGCTAGGCCCAGGAGATTCACTTTTTTCAGCATTAATTAGTAAAGCTCTTGGTGGTAAAAAATCTTATTTAGTAGATGTCGGTGATTTTGCGAACAAAAAACTAGAAAAATATCAACCAATGATAAAGCTTTTGAAAGATAAAGACCTATCGATTGAAGGTATAGAAACCTGTCAAAACTTAACAGAAATTCTCGAATTATGTTCCGCCAGTTATTTGACATCAGGTTTAGCATCTTTAAAAGATATCCCTGATTGCTCGGTAGATTTTATTTGGTCACATGGCGTAATAGAATTAATTAGGCGCTCAGAAGTTTTCGAGACTTTAAAGGAACTGCGGAGAATAATCAAACCTAATGGTATCTGCTCGCATTTAATTCCGTTAGTAGATAGTTTGGGGGAACTTAATAGCCTAAGATTTTCTCAGAATGTTTGGGAATCTGATTTCATGGCAAATTCTGGATTTTATGCTAATAGATTAAGATATTCCCAACTTTTAAAACTATTTAAAGAAGTAGGTTTTGCAACGGAAGTAGTTGAAATTAGGCGATGGGATGCGTTACCAACACCCAAATCAAAATTGTCTGAAGAATTTTCTACATTGTCGGACGAAGAATTAAAGATATATAGTTTTTCAGTAATTTTACAACCAGCATGAAAAACATTTTAGTAACTGGCGCGGCGGGCTTTATTGGTTTTCATTTAAGCAACTGTCTACTAGGAAAAAATGAGCAAGTATTTGGCATTGACGATCTCAATAACTACTATGATGTAAATTTGAAGTTAGCTAGATTAGAACAATTACAAAAACAGCCAAATTTTCAGTTTTATCAAACTAGCTTAGCTAATCGTGAAGAAATGGCTAAATTATTTGCTGAAACAAAGTTTGATGTAGTTGTTAATTTAGCTGCCCAAGCTGGGGTACGCTATTCTATAGAAAATCCTCATGCTTACATAGATAGTAACATAATCGGTTTTACAAATATTTTAGAAGGCTGTCGTCATTCAAAGGTCAAGCATTTAGTATTTGCGTCTTCTAGCTCTGTTTATGGTGCTAATACTAAAATGCCTTTCTCAACTCACGATAATGTAGAGCATCCTATTAGTTTGTATGCTGCTACTAAAAAAGCTAATGAATTGTTAGCACATACTTACAGCCATTTGTATAAGTTGCCAACTACAGGATTGCGCTTTTTCACTGTTTATGGCCCTTGGGGAAGACCAGATATGGCACTTTTTATGTTTACTAAGGCTATTGTTACCGGACAGCCTATTAATGTATTTAATCAGGGTAAAATGCAGCGAGATTTTACTTATATTGACGACATTGTAGAAGGCATTGTAAGAGTAATGGATAAAGTACCATCACCTAACCCTACATGGTCGGGAGACACACCAGACCCCGGTACTAGCAATGCTCCTTATAAAATATATAATATTGGCAATAATCAGCCCGTAGAGTTAATGTATTTTATTAAAGTATTAGAAGATTGTCTTGGTAAAAAAGCTAATAAAAATATGCTACCAATGCAATTAGGCGATGTTCCTGTAACCTATGCAAACATAGATGATTTGTATCATGATGTAGGCTTCAAACCTAATACTTCTATTGAGTCAGGAATTGAGCATTTTGTAGCTTGGTACAAAGACTACTACCAAGTGTAATGAAAATTCTTCAAATTTGTGCTGTTGGCTTTACTATTAAGTATCTTTTGCGCTCCCAAATCGATTACTTTTCTATTTCGGGCTTATTAGTAGAAATTGCTTGTTCTCCGGGTAAAGAAGTTATAGAGTTACAACAGCAAGGGTATATAATTCATCCCCTGAAAATTGAGCGGCGCATTTCTATTTTTTCTAACTTAAACAGCATTTATCAATTAGTAAAACTGATTCGTAAAAATAAATACGATCTTATTCACGTTCATACGCCAATTGCTTCAGTTTTAGCCCGAATTGCCGCAAAGATTGCCGGGGCGAAAAGAGTAGTTTACACTGCTCACGGCTTTTATTTTCATGATAATATGCCTAGGAAACAATACCGTTTTTACTATATGGTAGAAAAGCTGTCTGGCTTACTTACAAACTTAATTTTGACTCAAAGCCGCGAAGACTTAGCTATCGCAGAAAAAACTGGTCTTTGTTCTCCTCAAAAATTACGCTATTTAGGTAATGGAGTGAATATTGAGAGATTTTGTCTTTCTAATCTAAATCGCGAATGTCAGCAGCAACGAAAACGTGATTTAAAACTACCTGATTTTGTCCCTATTATTGCTACTACAGGCAGAATTACCGCCGAAAAAGGATACTTAGAATTAGTTAAAGCTCTAGTCAAACTCCGTTCTCAATTAAATGTACATTTGTTAGTTATTGGCGGACAATTGAGCAGCGAAAGAGATGCTTTTCAATCTCAGTTAAACTCTTTTATTCAAGAGCATAATTTAGAAGATTGCGTTACTTTTACTGGTCTTTGTAGTGATATTCCTGAATTATTAGGGTTAGTTGATGTATTTACACTTCCATCTTATCGGGAAGGTTTACCGCGCTCAATATTAGAAGCAATGGCGATGGAACTTCCCGTTGTAGCTACAGATATTCGCGGTTGTCGGGAAGCAGTAATACACAATCAAACTGGCTTAATTGTCCCACCACAAAATAGTAACCAATTAGCAGAGGCGCTGAGTACAATATTGACAAATACTCAACTTAAAAAGAGTTTTGGTAAAGCAGGTCGTCAGCGCGTTGAAGCAGAGTATGACGAGCGTTTTGTGTTTGAAAGACTTGCACAATCTTATAAAGAATTAGGTATTTTGTAAGTTAAAAAAATTAGATTAATAATATGGCTACAAAACCTGGAGTTTTAGTTGTTTCCTTAGATTTTGAACTTTTTTGGGGAGTTCGAGATAATAGAAGTATTGAAGATTACAAAGAAAATCTTTTAGGTGGGCGTTTGGCTATTCCCCAAATTTTAGACTTATTTGATAGTTATAATATTCATGCGACCTGGGCAACAGTTGGATTTTTATGTTTCAACCAAAAAACAGAATTAGTTGCTGCTTTACCGCCCAAAAAACCCAAGTATGTTAATGAGAATCTCTCTCCTTATAAATATATTAAATCTATTGGAGATAATGAGGAACAAGATTTATTTCATTATGGTTATTCTTTACTAAAAACTATCTTTGCTCATCAAAATCAAGAAGTTGGAACGCATACTTTTTCGCACTATTATTGTTTAGAAAAAGGTCAAAGTTTAGAAGATTTTAGGGCGGACTTACAAGCGACTAAACAAGCTTTTGATAAAAACAACTGGCGGCTAGAAAGCCTGATTTTTCCTCGCAATCAATTCAATAACAGTTATTTAGATGAGTGTAAAAATTTTGGAATTAAAGCTTATAGAGGTAACGAATCTGCTTGGTTTTATAGTCCAACTAGCCAAGAAAATGAATCCTGGTTGAGGCGCGGGCTAAGGTTATTAGATGCTTATATAAATATTTCAGGACACAATTGTTATTCAACAGATGTAATTACCAAAAGTTTGCTTTTTAATATTCCTTCTAGTCGTTTCTTACGTCCATATAGTTCGCGGCTGCAAAGCTTAGAAATGTTACGATTGCGGCGGATTTTATTGTCTATGACTTACGCAGCAAAACAAGGCTTGGTTTATCATTTATGGTGGCATCCTCATAACTTTGGCATTTATCGAAAGGAAAATTTACTATTTTTACAAAAAATTTTGAAGCATTACTCGTATTTGCAAACAACTTATAGTATGGAAAGTTTAAACATGGGTGAATTGGCAAGTAAATTAGTATGAATATTTTAATAACTGGTGCTACGGGTTTTATTGCAAGTCATTTAATACCTGTTTTAAAGTTACAAAATTGGCACATAGTAGCGGCTATTCGTCAAACTAAAACATTTTTAGAAAATGTTGAGGAGCGCGTAATAAATGAAATTAATGGAAACACGGATTGGACGAAAACTTTACAGGGGATTGATACTGTAATTCATTTAGCTGGACGAGCGCATATTTTGCAAGAGCAAGTATCTAACCCAGAAGCAGAGTTTTTTGCTGTTAATACCGCCGGGACAGCAAATCTGGTTAAACAATCAATTATCGCCGGAGTTAAACACTTTATACTTATCAGTTCTATAGGCGCGATCGCAAGTCAAAGCCAGCAGCCATTAACTGAAACTACTCTCTGTCAACCAGATACTCTTTATGGACAAAGCAAATTGCAAGCAGAAAAAGCTTTAATTGAACTTGCAACTTTAAGTAGCATGGATTGGACAATCTTTCGTCCTCCTCTAGTCTATGGGCGAGGAAATCCCGGTAATATGGAACGATTAATTAAGCTAGTAAATTTAGGTTTACCGCTACCTCTGGGGTTAGTCAAAAACCGCCGCAGTTTTGTGTATGTAGGAAACTTAGTAGAGGCAATTTCTTTAAGTCTGGTTCATCCCCAAGGGAAAAATCAAGTTTTCAACATCAGCGATGGCGAAGATATATCTACACCTGCATTAATAAGCAAAATTGCCCAAAATTTAGATAAACCTTGCAACTTATTACCTGTAACGCCAAGTTTACTAAAAATTGCTGGGTATATGGGAGATTTGGCACAAAAGGCGACTAAGAAAAACTTGCCAGTAAATACAGCCATTGTTGAGAGATTGCTAGGTTCGCTGATAGTAGATAGTAGTAAAATTCAAACTAGCTTAAATTGGCAGCCGCCTTATACTTTAGACCAAGGATTAGCGCGACTATTTTAGAAGTGTAATGTTATTAGTAATTTTATCTGTTGCAAGTTTTGTAATTAGTTTAGTGATAGTTAGGCTAATGGTGCAAAGCAGTTATTTATTAGATATTCCGAGCGATCGCAGTTCTCATACTCAGCCTACACCAAGGGGCGGCGGCTTGGGTTTTGTATTAGCGTTTGCAATTACAAGCACGATACTGTCGCCAAAAGAAATTGGGTTGTGGCTAGTATTGACACCTATAGCCATTGTGGGTATCTTGGACGACTCGTACAGCCTTCCTATGAGTATCCGCTACCTAGTGCAGCTAATTTCGGCGCTGACGGCGGTAGTTTGGTTTGGTAATTTTCAGCCTAGAGGAATTGACAATTTTGCTTTAGCTGTTGTTACGGTTGTGGCAATTACCGCCCTAATTAACTTTTATAATTTTTTAGATGGGCTTGATGGGTTACTCGCGGGGGTTTGCGTAGTGCAGTTAAGCTTTTTGGCATTTTACCTCAATCAACCGCAATGGTGGCTGTTGGTGGCGGCTCTGGGGGGCTTTTTGTGGTGGAATTGGTCGCCAGCAAAGATTTTTATGGGAGACGTGGGGAGTACATTTTTAGGCGCGAGTGTAGCGGTTTCTTTACTTAATAACAGCCATAACTATATTCAAACTTGGTCAGCTTTTGCGGTTATTTTACCTTTAGTTACCGATACGGTTTACACCATAATAGGTCGCTTACTGAGGAAAGAAAATATTTTTCAGGCACATCGCAGTCATTTGTATCAACGCTTGCAGCAAGCTGGGTGGACTCATCAGCAAGTGGCGATGGTTTATATGGGGCTAACAAGTGCGATCGCTTTGAGTGTTATTTTTGGGGGTAAGTATGGAGTTATCGCCAGTATCACAGTAATGATAGGAGCTTTAATCGCGGGTGAAGTTTTTACAAGACATCGGCAAAAGCTGGGCGCAAACGACGGTAACACCACAACCCCAGTAATAACACCACACTAGCAATTAGATAAGCAACGGCAAGTTCTCCCCAGTGGTTGAGGCTACCAACTAAAATTAAATCGCGGTAAACCTCAGAAATTGCGGCGATGGGATTCAACCAAAATATATAAATCCGCCATTTTTCAGGAATTGCCGAAGCTGGGTAAACAATTGGCGTAAGGTAAAACCACAGATTTAAGACTACTGCTAAAGTTTGAGGAATATCGCGCACGAATACTGTTAATCCTGCGAGTAAATAGCCTAAACCCGCCGTTAACATCAATTGTGGCAACCAAACTAGCGGTAATAAGGCTAAGGTGGAATGAAAAGTATGGGTAGAGATTGCCAATAAAATAATTAAGGCGATTAAACCAAAGGAACTTTCAATAAAAGCAGCCAAAATAGGGACAAGTGGTAATAATGCAAGGGGAAACACTACCTTTTTGACCAAATTCGGCTGCGCTGTTACCGATGTAGTGGCTTGAATTAATCCACCTGTAAAAGCAATCCAAGGTAGCAAACCAGCAAATAGCCATAAGCCAAAGGTGATGTTATTTGCTGGTACTCCTTTTAAACTTAGCTTTACCTGCAATACGATCGCAAACACATAGGTATAAATTAATAACTGGGAAAGTTGGTTGAGTAATGGCCATAAATTACCTAAAACTGAACCTTTGTATCGTGCTTCTAACTCGCGTCTTACCAGGGTTCTTAACAGATTAAACTTAGTTTGCCAAGGTTTGATTATAGGTAGGCAACGGGCTTTTTGTAAAACTCTTTTCATGCGCTGTTTTTCAACTACCTATGCAGTCTCTCAAAAAAACGTACCGCCATTGCCATTTTTGCCAGATTTAGATTAAACCTATACTCCTGCTCGGTGACAGATTCCGCTAAACTGAGTCTTGGTTTATTACATTATTTTAAGTTGGCATGGAAATAGGACAACAAGTAAAAGTTTGCCGTCTAAGAGATCGCGTACCAGCGACAGTTGTTAAACGATTAGGGGCAGTGGGGACAGTTAAAGGCTTTAAAGTTCTAGATGGGATGAATCTAGGTGTAGTCGTTCAGTTTGAAGACGAATTTGCTACCTGGTTTTTTGAAGACGAACTCAAAGCGATTTAAAAATTGCGATCGTTGGGGATATCTCTTGGTAGGTAGCCCTAACTATCCGTTGAAGAATTACCCTTTTAAATAGACTTAATCTTTAAAAAACTACAATGTCACTGATATTAACCTTTTTGGGTAAAGGCGGCAGTGGTCGCACTACAATAGCGATCGCTGCGGCGAAGAAATTAGCAAGCCAAGGTAAGCGCGTACTTTTGGCGCTGCAAGACACGGGTTTTGCTCTAGATTTGCTGTTAGAAACCTCGGTAACGCACGAAGTACAACAAATAGCCCCCAACCTCGACGCGGTGCAATTCAAAGCCTCAGTGCTGTTAGAACGCAATTGGGACGAAGTAAAAAAGCTAGAAGCGCAATACTTGCGGACACCAGTTATTAAAGACGTTTACGGGCAAGAATTGGTAGTATTACCAGGAATGGATAAAGCTTTAGAACTCAACGCCCTGCGAGAACTTGACGCTAGTGGCAAGTACGATGCGATCGTTTACGATGGCAGTGGCGATACTACAACGCTGCGAATGCTGGGAATGCCGGAAAGTCTTAGCTGGTACAGCCGTCGCTTTGGTAAATTGATTACGGAATCGGATTTAGTTAAAACCGTCTCGCCTTTTCTACAACCTTTGATTGCGACGGTGTTTAATGTAGGTTGGACAGGGGATAATTTCGCCGCGCCTACTAGCCAAGCTACAAATATTTTAGAACAAGGTAAAGCTGCTTTAGCTGACCCCAAACGCTTGATTGCTTATTTAGTGACGACAGATAATCCCATGGCGATCGCTACAGCTACTTATTTATGGGGTAGCGCTCAACAAGTAGGGTTAAATGTTGGGGGCGTATTATTTAACCAAACCGCTACTAAACCTACAACAGAGGATTTCGATCCTTTATCGATTAGCCTTATTCCAACTACTCCTTTAGGTAGTTGGCAACCGTTAATAGATGCCTTGCCAGATTTTACGCAAACAGTAAACGTTCCCAAACCCATTGAGTTTGATGTCGTAAACCGTCAAGTAAAGCTATTTTTGCCGGGATTCGATAAAAAACAGGTAAAACTTACCCAATCTGGGCCAGAAGTAACAATCGAAGCTGGCGACCAACGGCGTAATATATTATTACCACCGGGATTGAGTGGGAGAACAGTAAGCGGGGCGAAGTTTCAGCAGGGTTACTTGATAATTTCGTTTTGATTAGAGCAATTTAGGGGCAGAATTTGGATGTCTGCTCCTAAAAAAGTAAATTTTGAAATCGCTAGTCAATAGCCAACGCTACTACCATTAAATTAGGGAATCGCCTGTACTAAAAAGTGCGGGTTATAAATCTACTTAAAAAATTATGTCTGAACAAACTCAATCGTTTCCTGAAGCTAATTCAGAACAATTAGAATTTCTCGAACCTGAAACTAAAACGCCATTAGATGTCCAACCAAGTACCGATGCGCCTTTAGTAAGTGATCGCTCGGCTAAAACTCGGCAAATGCTGGGAATGAAAGGAGCTTCTAGCGGTGAAACCTCTATTTGGAAAATCCGGTTACAGCTAACAAAGCCGATTACCTGGATTCCTTTAATTTGGGGAGTACTATGCGGTACAGCATCTTCGGGTAATTTTACTTGGTCGTTAGAAAATGTGCTAAAAGTAGCTACTTGTATGTTGCTTGCTGGCCCATTACTAGCTGGTTATACCCAAACGGTTAACGATTATTCTGACCGCGAAATTGACGCAGTTAACGAACCTTATCGCCCAATTCCATCGGGTGCAATCACGACACCGCAAGTAGTTACTCAGATTTTGACATTATTGTTATCGGGAATTGCGATCGCTTTTATCCTCGATAAATGGGCAGATCATCAATTTCCCACAATTACAGCTTTGGCGCTGGGCGGCTCATTTCTAGCATATATTTACGGCGCTCCACCTCTCAAACTGAAGCGCAACGGGTGGTTGAGCGGTTATGCTTTGGGAGCGAGTTATATTGCTTTACCTTGGTGTACGGGTCATGCTTTATTTGGCAATCTCAATTGGACAATTGTAGTTTTGACGCTCATTTACAGTATGGCGGGGCTAGGAATTGCAGTAGTTAACGATTTCAAAAGTGTAGAAGGCGATCGCCAATTTGGTTTGCAATCTCTCCCTGTTATGTTTGGAGTCAACACCGCAGCTTGGATTTGCGTAGTCATGATTGACTTATTTCAAGCCGGAATTGGCGCTTATTTGCTAAGTTTGCATGAAAATGTTTATGGTGCGATCGTTTTACTATTGATTGTGCCGCAAATAGTTTTCCAAAAGATTTATTTCCTTCCCGATCCTCTCAACAACGATGTCAAGTATCAAGCCAGCGCTCAACCCTTCTTAGTTTTGGGAATGTTGCTTACTGGAATCGCTTTAGGTCACGCTGGAGTTTAAGGCAGATATTAACTAAGCTGATGAAATACATTAACATGGCTAATAATAAGTTGTTAGCCTGCCTAAAATGATTGTGTTTCAACTACTGCAAGTTTTAATTCATTTCGTCCAGCCAATGCTTATGCCGATTTGTTTTTTGTCTGCTTGGTCTTTAACTTTTCTGGTCTGTTGGAGTTTGTGGAATGCCATCCAAGACGGCGCGGCGACTACACAGAAAATGCATCAGATTCCTTGCTCCGGTTGTCAGTTTTTTACTAATGACTATCGGCTAAAATGCACGGTGCAGCCTTCTATAGCTAATACCGAAGATGCGGTTTCTTGTATGGATTATCAGCCAAAAACTAATTCGATGTTTTACTAAAGTGTAATTGTCAAATGCTGATTCAAAAACTGAGTGATTGCGATGAATTTGTGGCTGGGGATAATACCTTGTTGCGGGAGTTGCTACACCCCGACAAACAGGCGATCGCATTGGGTTATAGTTTGGCTCATGCAACCTTACCTGTAGGTAAAACTTCTCAGCCTCATTCCCTTACTACATCGGAGGTTTATTATATCCTCAGTGGTAAAGGGGAAATGCACATCGATTCAGAAATCCAAATCCTTGTACCGGGGGATGCGGTATATATTCCCCCCAATGCAAAGCAATTTATTTATAACTGTGGTGATGAGGCGCTAGTGTTTATTTGTATTGTCGATCCGGCTTGGCGCAAGGAAGATGAAACTGTTTACTAAGCGCCGATTTCTGTTGGCTATTTCGTTAGTAGTTGTTTGGTTAGTGGCTGTACCTGCTTACACGCAACAGGTAGATAGTTGTCGCCCTCAAATAGTTTTACCGCCACAAGTTACTTCTATAAATACTGCGGGTTATATTAGTAATTTTAAAGGGTGTAAAGACTCCAAAAAGCTGATAATTGGGCGATCGCAACTTACACAGCAACTAGCACTAGC
>JACCVJ010000407.1 GCA_013698215.1 Tatlockia sp.
CCCACCGAAAGACTTTTAACTCATCTTCTCAGCACTTCGCCTAAAATATTAGTAATTCAATTAATTCTTACTACCTAATTGTTGAGTCTTTCAGGAGAAAAGCGGTATGGATACAGAGAAAACTAACAATCAATCTAACCCACTCCTAGAAAATAAAAATGACGCAACACCTAATATTGGGGGTGGTTTACCAATAATTGAGTATTGGGCAAAGCATACGTTGTCACCAGAAGGGGCGAAACTGTGGCAAACCTTGCTCCATAAAAGCGCTTGCTTATCCTGTGCTTGGGGAACAGGGGGACAAAAAGGCGGTTTTACTAATGAAAACGGTGAAAAACTCCAGCGTTGTATGAAAAGTGTTGAGGCAATCTCAGCAGAAATTAAACCGCCTGTTCCTGCTGCTATTTTTACAGAAAATACTATTGAACAGTTGCAAAGGCTGACTTCCTACGAAGCCGATAGATTAGGAAGACTCAGCTTTCCGATGATTTTGCGGGAAGGAAAAACCCATTACGATCGCATTTCTTGGCAAGAGATATACAATATCGCTACTGATGCCTTTCAAAAGCAGCCGGAGAGAGTCGCGTCTTATAGTTCGGGGCGATCTTCTAATGAAGCGGCTTACTTATTACAATTAATGATGCGGGTGCTTGGTTCTAATAATTTGGCAGATTGTTCAGATTTATGCCACGCCCCCTCAACTACCGGACTTAAACAGATGTTTGGTTCTGGTACTTCGATGGTAAGTTTGGAGAACTTGGAAAAGTCAGACTGTGTAGTATTAATTGGTTCCAACCCCGCCTATAACAATCCGCGTTTGATGAACGAACTAATTAAGTTGCGCGATCGCGGTGGTAAAGTAATTGTCATTAATCCCATTGTGGAAATTGGTTTAGTTAAGTTTGGTTCGCCAGCTTTTCCCATAAAGTCTTTGCTTACAGGGTCAGATATAGCAAATCTTTACTTACAACCAATTCCCGGTATCGATGTTGCTTTATTTGTGGGTATTCAAAAATATCTAATTGAGCAAGGTTTAGTTAAAACTGCTTATTTGCAAGCTCATACCGAAGGCTGGGAAGCAGTATTAGAAAGCGCTACTTCTACCAGTTGGGAAACTATTACTAATACTTGCGGCGTGACAAAAAGCGAGATAGAATCCGCAGCTAAAGTAATTTCTAGTTCTCAATTGGTTGTCTTTGGTTGGGCGATGGGCGTTACTCATCAAGCAAACAGTGTAGATAATGTTTTTAGTATTGCCAATACTGCTTTAATTACAGGCAATGCAGGCAAAGCAGGCGCTGGGACAATGCCGATACGCGGACATTCTAACGTCCAAGGCTTCGGATCGATGGGTGTAACTATTCACCTTAAAAAAGAGATTAAAACGGCTTTAGAGAAACTGTTGGGGCGGAGTCTTGAATTGGCTTCAGGATACGATACGCGCAAGCTTATTGAAGCGGCGGATGCTGGGAAAGTAGATACTCTAATCTGTTTGGGTGGAAATTTGTTTTCAGCTAATCCCGACTCTACCCAAGCAAAACGAGCTTTAGCTAAAATTGACACTGTTATCTATCTTGCCACTAAGCCCAATCTCGGACACTTTCACGGGTTAGGGAAAAAAAATACAATCGTTATTCCCGTATTTGCTCGATTTGAGAATCCCCACAAAACAACAAGTGAATCTGGTAATAACTTTGTCCGATTGAGCGATGAAGGTACAACCCACCTTAAAGATGCAGATTTAATTTCTGAGGTGGAGTTTTTAACGCAACTTGCCCATCGTTTGCATGGCGTTTCGCCGATTAATTGGCTAAAGTTGCAAAATCCGCAATACGTCCGTCAACTAATTGCCCAAACAATTCCCGGTTACGAAAAAATCGCTCAAATTGATGAAACAAAAGAAGAATTTACAATTTCAGGACGCATTTTTACAGAAGCAAAGTTTCCCACACCTTCGGGAAAAGCAATAATGTTTGCGACTCCTTTACCCGATCTTACCTTACCAACACCGGGAGATTTTGGCGTGTCTGAATCCGTGCCAAATGTAGTTATAGCTTTAATTACAGCGCGTAGTTATTCCCAGCACAATACGGTTGTTTACAAGCTACATGACCAGTATCGCGGAATGCCCCATCGCAATTGTATTTTAATGAACCATAAAGACGCAGAGAAAGCAAACTTAGAAAATCGCGCTATTGTCACCGTCCAAGGAGACGCAGGTAAGTTAGAAAATGTAGAGGTAATTTACGGCAGCGTTAGGCAAGGTGCGGCGTTGATGTTTTACCCTGAAGCTAATGCTATTTTTAAAGCCAGGATTGATGTGCGATCGGGTACGCCAGCTTTTAAAAGGGTTCCGGCGATCGTCTACGCCCAGAGTAAAACTCACGATAATTAGCTCGAAAAGGCACTAATTAAATCGGTTACAACCATCGCCACACTAAATAATAAATAACTTATTTGTGAAAATAACTTATTTATAACAGACGATTCTCTACAGATTCACTATCCCCCCAGGGGGGATATAATAAAGAGGATAGTTAAAACAGCTTTGACAATTATTTCTCATAATTTAGGGGCGCAGAAAATGAGATCGACTCCCCAGTTATTTCAGTGTTTAGAAAACCGAGTATTCGCCAGACTATACTTTGCCCAAACAATTAACCTAATTGGTGATGCATTGACATGGGTAGGTCTAGCACTATTAGCCTTTGAATTAGCGGGCAACAATGCAGGAGTAATCTTGTCTGGGGCTTTGACCTTGCGGGTTACAGCCTTCGTTGTACTTTCTCCCCTAGCAGGTGCGATCGCCGATCGCTTCGACCGCAAGCGCATCATGGTCGTAACTCATCTAGCACGGATGCTGATTGTTAGCTTGCTACCCTTTATCAACCAGGTCTGGCAAATCTACGCGCTTGTTCTTGCACTCAACGTCTTTTATGCCTTTTTTACCCCAACCTACACAGCAACAATTCCCTTGGTAACAGGCACAGCTGATTATCCCCAGGCGATCGCGTTATCGAGTGCAACTTTTCAACTACTGGGAGTGCTGGGACCAGGACTTGCGGGTGGAGTGGCAGCATTTATTGGAGCGAGACAAGTCTTTTTTCTCGATGCTTTTACATTTCTCCTTGCTACTATTCTAATCTTGACTCTACCGGGACAACTCAGGATTGAACAAAATCAGCAATCGATGAGGACAGTTAGTAGAACCTTACAAGACATCAAGGAGGGAGCTACACGTTTGTTTTCGGATGGATCAATTCGCTATGCGCTCTTTATGCAGCTAGTGGCTTCGGTTACGGGCGCTCAAATCTTGGTGAACACAGTTAGCTATGTCCAAGGAACGCTGAACTTGGGCAAAGTTGAATACGGCTGGGTAATGGCAGCCTTTGGCATTGGAGCAACACTCGCCTCAGTGGTATTTGGTAACTTCAATCAACGTCTGGAGCGGACAACGTTTGTCGCTGTTGGCGCAGCACTCATTACTGCGGCTCTATTGCCTGCAAGCTCTGCCCCTCTGGCACTACTGATGGTTCTTTGGGTGATCGCTGGGGCAGGACAATCCTTTGTAAATCTACCAACTCAAACCTTGATTGCCGATCGCATCCCTACTGATATTCAAGGAAGGGTTTACGGCGCGCACTTTGCTTGGAGTCATCTATGGTGGGCGTTCTCTTATCCCCTCGCAGGTTGGATGGGCAGTCATTTCATGGGGCAAACCTTTTTTTACGGTAGTTTGATTGGTTTAATAATCTTGATTGCTGTGCAACTCTTACTCAAACCTCAGCTAAATGATTCTGTCCGCTCATCAGGTGGGTTTCGGCACAAACACCAACATCACCACGATGAGTTGCATCAACACGAGCATTCACTAGACATTTTTACTCATCAACCTCATAGCCATTCGCATTTTCACACTGCACCGCATGGATTTACGCAACCTAGTTCGCAAAGTTAATTTTTATGTCTATTGAGGGTTCGATGCTAGTCCATAACGGCGATCGCAATTCAGATATTTGGTCACACACTCAAAGTAATACTAAAAAACACCAAATTCATCTTCTCGCTAGATTGAATAGATTATTCTGGTAATCTAGAACGTTTGAATCTGCTATTTGAGGACTCTAGTAGCGTTAAAAATCGCCGCTAAAGCCACTCCTACATCAGCAAATACAGCTTCCCACATCGTTGCTAGTCCAAACACTCCCAAAGTAATAAAGATACCTTTGATAACCAGGGCAAAAATAATATTTTGCCAGACAATCGAGTGAGTTTTTCTGGCAACGGCGATCGCTTCTGCCACCTTAGAGGGGTCATCATTCATAATTACAATGTCCGCCGTTTCAATTGCCGCATCCGACCCCAAGCCGCCCATTGCTATCCCTACATCGGCTCTAGCGATTACCGGAGCATCATTAATTCCATCGCCAACAAAAGCGACTTTCCCTTTTTTTCCTACTTCTCGCAGCAATTTTTCAATCGCCGTAACTTTATCTTCTGGCAATAATTCTGCTTGATAGGAATCTACCCCTAAAGTTTGAGCAACTTGTTTAGCAACAGTTTGGGAGTCTCCTGTCAACATGACAATGCTTTTAACTCCCAAAGCTTTGAGAGACTTAATCGCCTGGACTGCATCAGGTTTTGGCTCGTCGGAAATTGTGATGTATCCAGCATAAATCCCTTCTACTGCTAGGTGAACTACTGTCCCTTGAACATTGCAGGTGTCATGCGCGATATTTTCTCGGTGCATTAGGCGATCGCTTCCTGCCAATACTACCCGATTTTCTATCTCTGCTTGGATACCGTGAGCAGCTATCTCGGTGTAGTTAGAAA
>JACCVJ010000417.1 GCA_013698215.1 Tatlockia sp.
GCGAGTAACGTTGTCTACACAAGGCGTACCCAGTACATAGAGCTTTTCTAAGCCCAGTTGCTTTTCAACGGCTCTCAATGCCTGAATTTGGCAGCCTACGCCAATTACAAGCAGCCGCTTCATCCCCGATTGCTCAATTTGTTCTAATACTGAAAGATTCGGCGAAAGTGTTGGTTTATTTACTCTAGCTTTTAATATATCTTCAGGAGTCCGGGCAATTATCGGCATTGGTTGAAAGCGATCTTCTTTGGTATTTTGGACGCAGACAACCCCTTCAACCAAGCCTTTTGCTAGCATTTCAATGGCAATACTGCTAACAATTCCCGTCCATTGCGCTCCCTCAATTGGCTCCGTTTTCCGCGCCGCCATCATCCCCTGATTGACACCAAAATAAAGTTCGTCAGCATCATCTAAATTGCGGCTGCGAGTATGAGTTTGGGTTTCTAACTCGGCTATTTGTTGATTAATAAAAGCGCAAGCATCCTTGACATAATGAACGTAGTATGTATCGCATAGTCCGCACTCGCTACAAAGTTCTTTAGCTGGGCGGCGACTAGAAGGTTTTAAAGCTTTGGCTTTCGTGTGGGGCGCTGAATCGGGTGATAAAGTCATTAACGTTGGAGCTTTGACGCAAAACTGTTTTTACCTAACGATACCTTAGAGTTCGTGCTAGGTGTGTTGAGACAAGTTAAATTTAGTTAGTAAGCTAGTGATAACTGAAGCAAGCTGAATCTTAAAAGTATAATTTAAAATATTTTTAATTTATAGCATAAAATTTCATTCTCTTTCACTGCTAATTAGAGAGCCTTAAGTTCTTAATAACATCTTTTTATTACATCAGTGGAAATACGTAATAGAAAAGCAATAAGTGGTGTTAATTTTGTATTAGTAAGCAAGGCTATGGAATAAGGCTCAAAAAGCAATGGCTCGAAATCGTAGAGAAGATAAGTTTGTAGAAGCGGCTGGATTTGCAGTTGGTGGCGCAGCAGCAGGTGCGGGAGTTGCTGCAACAGTTGGGGGTATGGGTTTAGCCGTAGGAGGAACTGCGGTTGCCATTGGATCGGCTCCGGTTGTAGCTGCTGGTACATTAGTTGGACTTGCTGCTTATGGTTTGAAAAAACTTTTTGATTAGAAGAATTTGTATATTTAGGAGAAAACAAAATGCAAGATGATGCTAAAGCGCTGGCTGCGATTGTAAGTACTGCTGGAGCTAGTGTTGGTTTAGGTGCAATAGTAGTAGCTGAAGTTACTGCTCCAGTAGCCGGAGTTTTAGGAGTTTTAGGGTTTACTACAACGACAGTCGTTGCACTTCCCGTAGCAGGAATCGTAGGGTTTGCTGGATTAATGGGTTACGGTTTATACAAAGGTGTAAAAAAAGCGCAAGGGAAAAAATAGTTGTAAAAACTAGCCTGATATTGCTGGGTAACTTTGTGAAATCTAGTAAAAGGCATATTTATCCAGCAATTCCTCTCTAGTAATCTCAGCCATACTTATCCTTTTGGCTTAAATTAGTTAGAATTAGCGATCGCTTTTTTGGTTTTGAGCGATCGCCGCATGAGCTTTTTCTATAGTAACTTTAGCTGAATCCGTTGCATTAATTAAGACAATACCAGGACGCTTTTGCAATTCCTGTACAAGTTCTTGAGGTGGTTTACCTTGGAGAGTAGCTTCCTTGAACTGTTTGAGTAATTCATCAGTGCTAAAATGTTGAAGATTATTTACGCTCATTATATAAAATCTCCTTCGGCGTTGATAATAAATAAAATTGGGTTGTCTGATGAAAAAATACTTCTAGTATGAATATATAAATAGTCCCCACTAATCTCAACTTGATACACATACCAATCGATTTGAGGTAATCCATTAATCAAATTACACAACCTATCCCATTGTAGCTCTGAGAGCATTTATTTATACTATTTACATTAGCTACATTTTATCAAGACTAAAGATCCCTAAAAATAGAACTCAAGTTCAACACCAAGCCTGGTAAAACATCTTCCCC
>JACCVJ010000439.1 GCA_013698215.1 Tatlockia sp.
ATTAAGTCAAACAAGCTCCCTGTAGGATTGTCATTTCTAGAGGAAAAAGGATCGCCCTTTTGAGGTTGGAAGTCTTGTAAAGGATTGACATCTGTAGATTGCGCCTTTGCTAATTGGGGAATTAACAAGGAAAAAAGGCTCATGGAGGCTAAAGCGCTAAAAATGAACTTTTGGGGTGATTTAACGGTAGGTTTCATAGGTTTTTAGAATGTTGCTAAGAAAGTGATTTCTTTAATAGAGGTTGAATGCTAATTAACGCTACAAAACTAAAGCCTAACAAAACTAGCATCGCCCCCCCAAAGCTAACCGCTCCCCAAGGAGCTTGCATTACTATACTACTCAAAGACCAATTGCTATTCAGATACAAGTAACGAATCGGCTCAATTGCATAACTCAGGGGGTTTAGACTCGCCACTACCTGCAACCATTGAGGCATAAATGACAAAGGCGCAAGGGCGGTACTTGCAAATAATAAAGGTAAATTCGTTACAAAAATAACAGCAATTAGTTCAATGTGTCCGGGTAACGCAAAAGCTAAACCTAAGCTAATCGCCGTCACCCCTAAAGCTAGTAGAAAGACAATCAAGGCGATCGCACCTAACCCAGCTAGATTCGGCAAACCCGCTCCCAACAAGGCTGCTGCACCGACAATTACCGCCGCTTGCAATAAGCTTTGACTGACAATAAATAAAGCTGAAGCCAGAACAATTGAGTACCTAGAAGCTAGAGGCGCAACTAATAAGCGATTTAAAAAGCCAAATTCGCGATCGAACATTACAGGCAAACCCGCGTTTAAAGCCCCTGCAAAAGCCGTAAACACAATCACCCCCGCACCGAGAAATTGTCCGTAACTGTGACTGTTGCCAAATAAACCCGATGGGGCATTTTGAAATAGCGCCCCAAATAAAACCAGCCACATTACAGGCTGAATAATCCCAGCGACTAAAGTTGAGGGGCGGCGCTGCAATTGAATAAACAAGCGGCGAGTTAAAGCTAAAGTTTCTTGAACTAAATCGGCAAAACCATTGTGGCTTGAAGTATCTAATTGAGAAAATGCCCCTGGTTGAGCAATTATTTGAGGTTTGGGAGGTGTAATTGTGCTAGTCATTTGTATTTGTCTCTACTTAAGAATAAATTTTTATCATCTACTTCATATTTTGCTTGCGCTCTGCCTTCAAATCCCGACTACCAGCCGCCGCAAGCTCTGCATCCATCAACGTGCGCCCCGTAGCCGCTAAGTAGACATCGTCTAAACTAGGGCGTGACTGGGCAATGCCAAAAGTAGGTAAACCCGCCTCAATGAGCGATTTTTGAATGCTACTTAGCGCGTCCGATTGAGGAGTAACTACTAGGTTTAAGGAGTTACCTTGAGCGCTATTAATTATTACTTCTTGCACAAAAGGCAAAGCTTGCAATAAATCCTTAGCTTTTTCGGCTTCGGGAGCAAGGGAAAATTCTCGGATGCGGAGGGTTATGCGATCGCCTCCTAATTTATCTTTTAACTCTGTGGGCGTTCCTGCCGCAATCACCACACCGCGATCAATAATGGCTACTTTGTCGGCTAAAGCGTCAATTTCTTCTAAATAGTGACTGGTAATTAATACGGTAGTTCCGGCGGCTTTGAGTTGGCGCAAAAATTCCCACACTACAAAACGGCTTTCAATATCTAATCCTACGGTGGGTTCATCCAATACTAAAACATCGGGGGCGTGAAGCAATCCGGCGGCTAAATCTATCCGCTTTTTTACTCCACCGGAATAAGTACCAGTACGTTTATCTGCCCATTCCGCTAAACCTAATAAGCCAATTACGTCATTAATGCGCCCTTTGGCGGCATTGTTGGGCAAATGATACAGCGATGCTTGCAATTGCAATAGTTCTCGCCCTGTCAGTACCTTATCTAAGGCTACTTCTTGAGCTACATAACCTAATTTTTGTCGGGCAATTCTTGGATGATCGACAACGGAAACACCTGATACTTCAACCTTTCCTGCGTCTGGCGTAGATAATGTACACAATACGCGTAAAGTTGTCGTTTTTCCTGCTCCATTTGGCCCTAAAAGCCCAAAGATTTCCCCTGGCTCAATTTGCAGCGAAACATTTTTAACTGCTTCTACCGAGCCATAGCTTTTTTGTAAGTTTTCAATTTTTACGGCGGGAGCCATCAGC
>JACCVJ010000469.1 GCA_013698215.1 Tatlockia sp.
TAGACAACGAGTTTCTCGGTTAGTACGAAAAACCTTATCTTTTTCAAAATCACTAGAGAATCACATTGGTGCTATTTGGTATTTTGTTCACTACTACAATGCATCATTACTTGTTTAGCACTACCTAATTCATCTTTATTTACCCAATTTTAGCATCGACTTTTGCAAGAGGTCTAATAGTCGGGGCAGGGGTTTCCCTAAGACTAGCAGCAACTAGAACGCATGTTACGCTGTTGTCAAATTTAGCCTCATGACAACACTTCGCAGAAAAGTACGCTAACTATGTCAGAAATTATTACTGCTGTCTACTCTAACGGGATGCTACGCCCCCAAAATCCTTTGTCCCTAACTGATGGGCAAACTGTGCGTATTCAAGTTTTGACAGAAGAAGCAGCGTCGGAATCTGAACAGATAATTCAATCCCTAGTGCCAGAGGGACTGGTCACGCCTCCTCCCCATCGCGGCGATGTTGAGCCAGTTTCCGAAGAAGCCCGTCGGGAACTGGCTCAAAGGCTGGGTCAATGTCCTGGCAAACCCCTATCAGAAATCATCATTGAAGAACGGGGTTCAATTTGACTGCTTACTTCCTGGATAGCAGCGCCCTCTTGACATCCTCACCGCGCTGAAGCGACGGTGATTCCCAAGCAATCAAACAGCGTTAACTGTCTATATTCTTGATGGGTTGACAGTTCAGCAGGAACAGCCGAAATCTCGGTCTTACACTCCCTCCCTGTCCGTTTAGAGTCGTGGATGTGTCCCACCCCGACTTTCTCTATGTTTTTGGCTGCATTTCCGTCTCTATCGTGGTGACAGTTGCAGTTGATGCAAACTACTTCTCTGACTGATAGGTCTAGTTTGCCCCATCTGTAGCCGCAATCAGAGCAAATCTGGCTAGTTGGTTCCCATCTACTGATGACCACGAACTCATGACCAAATTTGTTAGATTTAGACTCACACATAGTCCTAAACTCGCGCCATCCCGCTTGGCTTATAGCCCTGGATAGACAACGATTTTTCAGCATTCCACTTACGTTTAAGTCTTCTAAAACGGTAGTTTGATTTTCGCTAACCACTTTAGTTGATAACTTATGCAGAAAATCTTTGCGCTTGTCGGCTTGCTTTGCCTTGAACTTAGCTACTTTTAAGCGCATAAGTTCACGACGCGCCGAGCCTTTCTTGCGCCTAGATAGTTTGCGCTGCGCTTTCCTAATCTTGCGTTCTAGCGGGAAGTAATCAGGACTATTCACCAATTCTCCCGAACTCAAATAGGCAAAAGTTTTCAAACCTAAGTCGATACCAACTGTTGGGTTTAGGGCTGGCAGAATAATAGATTCTACTTCCACTACAAAGCTAAGGAAGTAGCGCCCTGCCCTATCTTTAATCGCTGTTACTGAGCTAGGTTCTGCTGGTAACGGACGCGACCAAACAGTTCTAAGATTACCGATTTTAGCTAAATAGACAATACCATTCTTAATCGAAAAGCCGCCTTTTCTGAACCTTGCAGTCTGCCGATTATCTTTCTTTTTGAATTTTGGCGGCTTAACTTTAGCGCCTTTTCTTTTACCTTTGAGAGACTCAAAGTAGTTTTTGTAGGCTACTCCTAAGTCGCTAATCGACTGTTGCAAAGGAATGTTAGAAACTTCGCTCAACCATCCTCGTGCTTCAGTCTTTTTAGCTTGAGTAATACAGACCTTCTGCAAGCCCCCATTGCTCGGCAGCTTGTCCGACTGTTTGCACATTGCCAGCGCATCGTTATAAACAACTCTACAACAACCAAATACTCTTGCGAGTTCCGTGCGTTGTTGGTCGGTTGGATAAATTCTGTACTGATAACGTGCTTTCATGCTACTATTGTACAGCAATTAACCGGAACTAATATGAAGAAACGGTTAGATTTTCGGATTGAGGAGTTTGAGTTTGAAATTCTTGAGGATTATTGTAAGTCTGTTGGTAGGACAAAATCAGACGTACTTAGAGAGTTGATTAGAAGCCTAAAACCTAATATAAAGCCGCCCTGAAGTGCGGGGCTTGAATCCCAGTTTTCCGGTCAACTGGTCGAGCAGTACCCTCTACGCGCTTATGATGCGGTACAACTGGCATCAGTGCTACTCCTTCAACCTGCTTTCGCTACTACGCAATCTACCTTACCGATCTTTCTGTCTGCGGACAACCGCCTCAGCACTGTGACGATAGGGCTGGGATTGCTTTTCGACAATCCCAATCATCATCCCTGATCTAGGTACTTTTCAGTTGGACTAAAGGGTTATGGGCTGGCTTTAACCGGGAGGCGATCGCCGCTGTCAATCCTACTATTGCTGCGTGCTGTTCTGTGATGCCTGATTCCACTTTCCTCGGCTGCACGTGCCTCTACTTTCCTGACTTTTGTAAGAAGTCTATTGGTTCCACTTAGCCTCCCAAGTATTTTCTTGATTCTTGAATAAAGATACTTGACTCTTGATTCACTATAATTTATTCTGGAATCAAGATTTATTTTTACAGTCGTGACTCGCAAGCTTGCCATTTTCAACATGAAAGGTGGAGTAGGCAAATCGACCACAGCCTACAACTTAGCTGCTGGCTTGGTACAATTTCATGAGCAACGGGTTCTCTTAATCGATATCGACCCGCAAGGACATTCCAGTGCAGCGCTAGGTATTCCTATTTGGGAACTGAAAAAACAACTGAAGGATGTATTACAGGGTTCTACGCGCCTTCAAGATGTTGTGACATCTACACTCTCAGGCGTTGATGTTGTCCCATCCAATATTCTCCTAGCCGAAGAAGAAATTCCCATCTCTGGTCGTCCGGGTAGAGAGATGTTGCTACGCAAGGCAATGGACGCACTGGTAGATGTGTACGACTTTATTTTGATTGACTGTCCGCCGAATATCGGCGTGTTTGCGGTCAATGCTTTGATGGCAAGTGAAGGCGTGATTATTCCAGTGGATATGAGCTACCTAGGACTGCTCGGCATCACTGGGATTGAACGTGCTTTAGCTTTAGTCCGCGAACAGCTAGATCACCCAATTCAAATTACAGGTGTATTGGCAACTCGCTTTGATGGTCGCAACAATTTAAGCAAGGAAGTTCACGGTTCTCTCAAAGAACACTTTGGCGACCAGATGTTCTCTACGGTGATTCCAGAGACAGTAAGGTTGCGGGAGGCTCCCAGTTTTGGTCAGTCGATTTTTGACTATGACCCCTATAGTTCTGGAGCAAAAGCTTATGAAGCGCTAGTTGATGAGGTGATGGCATGGCAGCCAACAAAACGAAGCCAAAAGTAGCACTGGGAAATAATCCACTCAGTCAAGGGATTTTTAGTAAAACGGTTGAGTCTAAAGTTTCTGCCGATACTGATGAAATAGTAGAGGTAGCTTCGATAGTTGAAACTGGAAGCCAAGAGCCTAAGTTACAACCAGCTTCGGCAAATAATCTTGAATCAAGATTCTTGAATGAAGAGCAGAAGGAAAAGGTAAACCTGCGGTTGTCTGTGGAGCTAAATGATTGGCTAGACGATTTGTTGAAGAAGGGAAAGCGGCAGCACGGTCATAAAATTGCCAAAGAGGTATGGGTACAAGCGGCGCTGGAGTTTTTTAGAGCGCTGCCTGTAGACTGGCAGGAGATTGAATCAGAAGAGAGCTTACGTGCAGCGCTACTAATGCTTGAATCAAGAATCAAGAATAAATAATCAAGATAATTCCGGGTCACGACAAGTAACAGAAGCAAAAATGGGGCAGAAAGTACTCATTCTATAAGTTGCCGCTTATAGGGGGTGGGCCCTAGAGGCTTAGGATAGATATTGCTGCCTGACGTATTCCCGCAAAGCGCGGTTGATGCTGGTTTGATACCCTTCGCCCTGCTCTTGATGCGTCTTGAACCAGTCGATTAGGTCAGCGTCTAAGCGCAGCGTGATTTGCTGCTTGACCGGACGATAAAACATCCCGCGCTTAGCACCGCTCCAATCTGGCACTTCGGGCATATCATCGGTTTGGATCTGGTCTGACGGCAAAGCGGCTAACGCCTCAAGCTCCGCCTTTTGTTCGTTACTTAGACGATCAGAAGTCATCTTCTTCATACGCTCTCCGTTCATAGGTTGTTGCCTTGCGGGCGCTGATAATCCGCCCTATTTCTTCGTCACTTTCTTGGTCATATACAGGCGATGTATGCACTACAAAAATAGTTACTTGGCTAATGTTGCCAATAGTCTGCCAGCGTTCTTCGTCTAGGGATGGATCGCGCCGACTCGCTGTGAGCGGGTCATTAAACACAAGCTGTGCTGTCTCGAAGCTAAGACCATGTTTCAGCTTATTCGCTTTGTTCTTCGCGTCGTCCCATATCCACCGCAATTTAATCTCCACACACCTAATATAACTACAAATATGTAGCTACACTGTCCTATTGTCACATTGAGCGCTCTATAAATCAAAGGCAACGTTGCGGCGTATGAGCTGTTAAAAACGTTTCCCATTTGGGTGTTGTGGCGAAGATTAAGCTCTCTTGGCTAAAAATGTAGAATCGTCTCCTTGATGAATCCGAAATTCTCCCTCTAAAATGTTTGGCGACTTTACTCTGACCCAACCACTACCTGAAGCCGGATCGCATTCATCGTTGCCTAACCAAGTAAATTCAAATCTCTTCAGACCTTCAACATCAACATCATCAACAACTCTGCCGTGGAGTCCTCCCGCAACTAGACCGAATTGAAAATCTCCCTGATTGTTTGATTCGATTTCAATGTAGGCTTGAACCTCCATGTTGAAATAGTCTTCATCCCATAAATCCATTTCATAAATATGCCAAGTCCCGACAAAATCCATATCTGTTGAGCGATTTCTTACTTGAGTTTGATAACTTCTTAAAAGTTTAAGACCAAAAGCTCGGAAGATCCTTAATTGGATGCCTAAGCCAGGGAGTCGCCCCCCTGACTCGGCTACAAAACCGTGCGTGAGACTATTCAAATGCTCGATGACGATTCGGGCAATAGATGAAGTATCTACCCACTATTTGCCGTATAAGAATGGTGCCACCGACAGCAAATAGCTTTAAATCAGACCAAGCGATCATCAGTCCGTCTGGCTCAAGCGCAGGTTAGACTCAGGGATCGCTCTTTCCTGTATGATGTCTAAGATGAAGATGTCGCTACCTTGGCAAGTAATCGCCAGGAATTGAGCCGACCTACATCCATTTTCCAATTGTCTACCACACTTACAATCCAGGTTCCCTGTATACTCTTACCAACAAAAGCCCGCAATGCAGGTAGTTCCGAAACCGTGTAGACCATGCGGATATTGTTTGTAGAATTACCCTTATGGTCATGAAGTGTCACAGCAGTGCCATCTGGGGCAGTGACATCGATGCGTAAATCACCGATATAGGTGTGACAACTGGTTGCGGGTTTTCCCTAGTGGGTTAATTTGTCTGGAAGCCTTTAGATACTTGCCTTTCCATCGATCAAACTAATAAGACTTTAGTCTTATTAGTTTGACAGTCGATAGGAGTTTCGATGG
>JACCVJ010000491.1 GCA_013698215.1 Tatlockia sp.
ATTAGTCAAAAAAACTTGTTCCAAGTTTCCATCTAAGAAACCCATTCATCGCGGAAGTGGTACTCAACACCAGACACTCATTTTTTCCATTATTAATACTGCTTAATTCTTAACCGAAAAGTATTGCAGATGGTGGCGTTACCCAGTGAACTTGCTTTTGAGCATCTCTATAGTAGACGCGCCCATTTTTGGAGAGGTAGTATTGTCCTTCTGCCCCCGCCGCTTGTTTGTTTTTATGCTGATTATAGAGATAGTAAAGAGCAGCAGCCCCGGCTAAAATTACTACTTTTTGCTTATTTGATATTCCTTGGCGTTGCTGAGGTGCGCGATCGCTGTTAGGATAACTTTGGTTTTCGATGCGGGTATTATCTATAGGAGCAGCGTTATTTACTCTGCTACCGCAACCTGTGAAAATTGAGAGCGATAATACGGCGCTAAGTAGGATCGCTACTGGTCGTAAAAATCTTTTCTTTTCTAAACTTGTTGTATTCATCGGCTTATTCCATTGAGCAAAGAACCTTTTTAATTTGAGCTAGAAGTCTTTTTAAACGGCTATCAACAAAATATTGTTAGCGTTTAAGCAATTTACTCAAGGATAAAGTAGCCTATAGTGAGCAATTTCTAGCCACAATAATTGGGGTATTCAGTGGCAATAGTAGCGAAATTTACAAGTTATGCTATCCAACCTTTGGTAGAAGTTATATTACAGCAGTTCTCAGTTGGGTGAAACATAACAACAGCAGTGGGTGAACCAGCCAATAATATCCTTATCTCATTCAATCGAGAACTGCTGTAAATACTTCAGACTACAGAAATATTTAGAAAGGTAGAGGAGCAAGGAGAAAATTTCGGTGCGATAATTGTGCAGGGCTAGGCGCAAGACATCAAACGGGGTGGACGGGCTTAATCGCTACCCTAATTGAGCAAAGCAAAGAATTGATTAATTGAATAGGTGTACTACGTTTTCTGTTTAAAACCTTGCCTAAATACCCACTGCATCAAACCAGGAAACAAGCTGTAAGCGGCGGTTGACAACTTAGCCGAGCCTACCAAAACTTCAGCACGTTGATTTTTAACTCCGTCCCAAATTGCTTTAGCTACATCCTCTGGTTTTTCTACTACCGGAGTGCTTAACACTTGGTTGAGTTGATTTCGCCGCGCTTCAATATCTTGTTCGTCTTTTCCGCGAAAAATTGCCCGTTCCATCAAGCTACTTTTAATTACACTGGGATAAACACCGCAGACATGAATACCTTTAGGTTTCAACTCTGAGTGCATCGCCTCCGTTAAACCCGTCAGCGCGAATTTGCTAGTAGAGTAAGGAACTAGATAAGGAATTGGTACTTTACCACCAATCGAAATTACATTTACTATTGTGCCGCTACCTTTAGCAATCATTGCAGGCAATAAGGCATGAATTGTATGAATATATCCCCACAAATTTGTATCTATAGTTTGATGCCAATCTTCCAACGAAAAATCTTCCACAGTACCCGAACTATAAATACCTGCATTATTAATTAGCACATCAATACTGCCATATTCTGCCAATGCTTTATTGACTAAATTAGCTACTTGTTGCGGATCTTTAACATCGCAAGGTATGCTTAAAACTTTCTGACCTAAAGCTTGTACTTCTTGCGCTGTAGCAGTTAAAGGCTCTACTCGGCGAGATGCTAATACCAGATTGTAACCGTTTTGAGCAAATAAAAGTGCGGTTGCTTTGCCTATGCCTTGGGAAGCACCAGTAATTAAAACTGTAGGAATCATAGTTATAAAAATATTTGTTTTGTTTATATCCATATAAGGATTTTTAACTTTTTTTCAACCTCTCTCCCTTGGTAGAAATTTTTGAGCCTGTAGATTGATTAATTAGGTAAGCTGATATCTAATTGAGATTTTATTAATTATAAGTTCAATTTTTAGGCAGTTTATTGCAAATTGTATACTTTCGTTATATACTAATAGCGCTTAGGCAAAAAAATAACTTCAAAAGCTGATTGCTGAATTTGAAAATGTTATACTCAGCAAATATTAAATACGTTTTACATATTCAACTATTTAGCAGCTTGGTATAGTTAGTTTCTAAAAATAGAGCGCGATTGTACCCCAAGGCAGACAATTAGATACGGCTGTCAAGATAAGATAATAAAGTGATAAAATTTATCTGGCAATTAATAAAATACGCGAATGGTAAGTAGTAAAAATTTGTATGGTGGGCTGATCGTGGCTTTTGCCATTATTGGGATATGGGCATCAAGCTTAATTTTATTAATGTCCGTTGATGTATCGGAAGTTAATAATTTATTGCTTTCACCACTAATAGTTTTACAAACGTTCCTTTATACAGGCTTATTTATTACTGCTCATGATGCCATGCACGGAGCCGTATTTCCGAGTAATCTCAAAATAAATAACTTTATTGGGGCTTTAGCGGTGGGTTTGTATGCGCTTTTTTCCTACGAAAAGTTGCAAAAAAAACATTGGCTTCATCATCACAATCCAGCCAGCGAATTAGATCCAGATTTTCACAATAGCAAGCATAAAAACTTTTTTGCTTGGTACTTTAATTTTATGCTGCGTTATTGGAGTTGGACGCGGTTACTATCATTAATGGCTTTATATAATGTCATTCTTTTTACTTTGCATATTCCTGAAAAAAACTTAACTTTGTTTTGGGTGATCCCTTCAATTTTAAGCTCAGTGCAACTATTTTATTTTGGTACATTCACACCTCATAAAGAGCCAAGTGGAGGGTATAAAAATATTCATTGCGCTCAAACAAATCCTCTCCCAACTTGGTTATCGTTTATTACTTGCTATCACTTTGGTTATCATTACGAACACCACGAACATCCTGATGTTCCTTGGTGGGGATTGCCTAAAGTTTTTCAAA
>JACCVJ010000493.1 GCA_013698215.1 Tatlockia sp.
AGCAATACTTACCTATTTATGGTTTAGGTCATAGTATGGGTTGCAAGCTCCATCTTTTAACGGGTAGTTTATTTTCTGTAGAGCGATCGGGTAACATTTTAATTTCTTTTAATAACTATGCAGCCAGTGATGCTATACCTTTTGTACAGCAATTTAATCCGGCTTTTGCTATAGAATTTACCCCTTCCCCTCTAGAAACTAACAACATTGTCCAAGAACGTTATAGCGTCCGCCGCAATTTGCTAATCAAGTTTAGCAATGATACCCTCGATCAATCTGCTGCTTTGACACAAATATTGCAAAAACGTTTCCCTAATATGGTGACAGCCCAAACTCTTAACGGCACTCATACTACACCACTAGGGCAAGATGTCAAGTGGCAATCGGGAACGTCCTTTACACCTTTTGATGCGATGGGACAGTGGTTTAAACAAGAAGTTTATCGGGATCTAAATCAATTAAAAAAAGCAATTACTTTCTGGTTAAATCCTCTAAAATCTTTATAAATTATTGATTAAATTGTATTTTACTTAATTATTCATGTATACAATTTTAATTATTGATGATGATCCAATAGTACAGTTGACACTAAGAAAAATCTTAGAAAATCAAGGTTATCAAATAACTACGGCGACCGAGGGAGTAGCCGGGTTAGAAAAGGCACAACAATTACAACCAGCGTTAATAATTTGCGATTGGCTAATGCCAGGAATGGACGGTATAGAAGTTTGCCGTCAAGTGAAAGCTAATCCTAATTTATCTACTACCTTTTTTATTGTCATAACTTCTTTAGATTCGGTCGCAGATGTAGTTAAAGGTTTAGACGCTGGGGCGGATGATTTTATTGCTAAACCCATTGAGCAAAATGAATTAAAAGCGCGGGTAAGAGCGGGTTTAAGGTTGCACCAAATGAGCCGCGACTTGCAAAACCAAAAGCAGCTTTTAGAAACAGAGTTAGGCGAAGCTGTGGACTATGTACGAAGTCTTTTACCTACTCCTATGTTTCAACCTTTAACTATCAATTCGCGCTTTATACCTTGCAAAAAACTGGGCGGCGATTGTTTTGATTACTACTGGTTAGATGCTGATTATTTAGCTATTTATTTATTAGATACGGCGGGTCATGGATTAGGGGCTACTTTGCCTTCTATTTCTGTATTAAATATACTTCGTTCTCGTGCGATCGCGCGCCTTAATTACTATCAACCAAACCAGGTTTTAAGTGCGCTTAATGATACTTTTCAAATGAACTATCACAATAATAAATATTTCACAATTTGGTACGGAGTTTATAACCGTGTCAATCGGCAACTAATTTATGCCAGCGCCGGACATCCCCCCGCAGTATTACTATCTAAAAATGGTCAAAATAATAGTCAAATAAAATTACTCGAAACTACGGGCGTACCTGTCGGGATGTTTCCCGATTCTAAATATACAAATGGGTTCTGTCAAATTGAAGAATTTAGTAGCCTTTATATATTTAGCGATGGAGTTTATGAGATTAATTCAGCAAGCGGTAGGAATTGGGATTTTGACGCTTTTGTAAATCTCCTTCAAGAACGATACAGCAGTAAAAATGTCAATCTTGATGAAATATTAAATGATTTACTAGCATTAAATTCAAAAACTATTTTCGATGACGATTTATCTATTTTAGAGATCATGTTTGCTGGCTATACAAATAAACCTAATTCTATTAATTGGTAATTTTTACTTTTTCTGCCCCTAGGGTAACAACCATTGCCAGAATTAGCTCAAACCTGGCAAAAGTGTGTTACGGGGTTGCAAATTTAAAATTGGCAAAAATTGTTTAATTACTAACTTTGCCAGTTTTGAGATTACAAAAATTAGTAATTTTATTGAGCTATTTAATGCTTTGCAAGTGGAGAGAAGTCGTAGTGTTCTAGCAAGTCTGCGGGGTCATCGTAAATTGCCAGTGCATCAGCAAGTTGCGAGTCATCAAAGTCTCCACAGCGAAACGCAATTACGCCTACACCTGCTTTAGAAGCGGCTTGAATATCGTAAGGCGTATCCCCTAGCATAATCGCTTGCTCTGGTTGCAGTTGCCCCTTACTTAATGCCACTTGCACTAAGTCTGGCTCAGGCTTAGTTGCTTCAGCATCGTTAGAGGTTGTTTTCGGTTCTTCACTTAGCAAATCTTCCACCCCCGCCGCTTTTAGTAAGCTCGACAATTCTTCACTGCTGGCGGAACTTGCAACTACTAACTTAAAGCCTTCTTGCTTGAGTCGTTGCACCAACTCCCGCGACCCCGGAGCAGGCGCTAATTTTGCACTAAACTTCTCAATAATTAACTCCTTGCGTCGGTCGGCGGCTTTTTTGCCCACTCCCTCTTTTCCTGAAAGTTCCGGTAGTATTCGGGGGATAAGTTGATCGCCTCCCATGCCAATTAAGGGACGGACATCTTCAAACTTTATTTCGTATCCGTATTCTGCAAAAGCCTCTACCCAAGCTTGGGCATGAGCATCATTACTTAATACTAAAGTCCCATCAATATCTAATAGCACGCCTTGAATCGCCATATTTAATCTCTGCCGTTTTCTCAATCAACTTTACCAAATAAACAAAGTCGTAAAGCAATTACATCCATCTTCAGAAACAGGGTGAGTAAAAGCTTTTCACAAACAATTATCTTGACGAGCAGATTAGCTAAGTTTAAAAATAGGCGATCGCATCTTTCTAGCAGTAATGCAAAAAAGCCAGATAATTAGCCGCTACCTTAACAAAAATACATATTTGAGTAAAATAAAATAAAACGCCTCAGCGACTCCATGCAGCTAAAACTTACTAATTCAAAATGGCTTGCTAATTTACTCCTAATTGCGCCCTTTTTCTTCTGGGGTACGGCAATGGTAGCAATGAAAGCAGTAATACCCAATACAACGCCGTTATTTATGGCAGGAGTGCGTTTAGTTCCGGCGGGGGTATTGGTTTTGATAGTTGCGGCAATGCTGGGCAAACCTCAGCCTAAAGGTTGGATAGCGTGGCTATGGATTGCTTTATTTGCCTTAGTAGATGGGACGATGTTTCAAGGATTTTTAGCGGAAGGGTTAGAAAGAACCGGGGCGGGATTAGGATCGGTAATGATCGATTCTCAGCCCTTGGCAGTAGCAATACTGGCGCTTTGGCTATTTGGCGATCGCATTGGATTATGGGGCTTTTTAGGCTTAGTTATTGGGGTACTGGGAATTAGTTTAATTGGCTTACCTGACCAATTGATTTTAAATTTGCTCCACAAAGACGCAATTACTATTGCGGGTAGCTGGGAACAATTATTTGCAAGTGGTGAATGGTTGATGCTGTTAGCGGCGCTGTCAATGGCTGTAGGGACGATATTAATTCGTTATGTATGCCGTTATACAGATCCGGTAGTTGCTACAGGCTGGCACATGATTTTGGGCGGTTTACCATTGTTGGCGGTGTCTAGTGGCGTTGAATCTCAGCAGTGGATAAATATCGATTTAGCTGGGTGGATGGCGCTAGGATATGCAACGATATTCGGTAGCGCGGTAGCTTACGGATTATTTTTTTACTTTGCTTCTAGCGGTAGTTTGACAAGTCTTAGTTCTTTAACCTTTTTGACTCCGATATTTGCCTTATTTTTTGGTAATCTTTTTTTAGGAGAATTTCTTAGTCCTTTGCAGTGGGCGGGAGTTGGCTTAACTTTAGTCAGCATTTACTTGGTAAACCAAAGAGAGAAATTAGCCGCCGCTAATACTTCTTTGACAGAAATTGCTAGCCAATCTCAGACGGAAACCCAATTGAAGCAGGCAATTGTCAGTTTAAAAGAACCAGAAACCTTACTGTGACTCTTCTCCCGACGCTAATTGCTAAAAGCAATATAACGCGGGCTTCCAATACCTCACGGTATGGCGTTTCTGGTTACTTCCCTCACGGGTTTTTCGCCACTTATCTAGATGTAGCCTTATGACTTTCATCCCTGACAGACCGACTGCTCAGACAGTTCCATTCCCGGAAGTCCTCCGGTACTATGTAGCGAGTTTGTTGAACCTATTTCTATTTTCTATTTCCCAAGTTGTGGAGGCCCCGGCAATGCCTGACTTTCACTCTCACCTTAGCCCGGTAGTTCCGGCATTGGGTCACTTGACGCTTGCGCGATTGCCCATATGTATAATATCGGACATGGTTGCCAGATGTCAAATAAAAGATTGGCGATTCCTCATACGTCTTTTCTCCCGTTGCACCTTTGGCGCAACATCATCTCTGGCGCAATCGTCACCGCCCGGCGTATATCCCGACGCTCATCCTAAAAGGATAGAACGCGGGACTTACACCGAATTAGTTAAAGTTAATTTGCCTACTAATGCTCTCAAATTATTATTTGTCTCTACTCCTGTCGGTGCTTTGGGTACGGGAGTAGGCGGCGGAGTGGAGTTAAGTTTATACAATATCGCTCAAGAAATGCTGCGGCGCGGACATAGCTTACAAATCCTTGCGCCGATTGGCTCAAAACTTGCCCAGTTACCCATAATAGAAATTCCTGGCAATGTGCAGATTATCGCCCAAAGTCAGGAACGAAATACGCCGATTATGATGCCCGATAATGCTGTATTGGCGAATATGTGGGAGTACGCGCGCCAAGTACAAGGGGAGTACGATTTAATTGTTAATTTTGCCTACGATTGGCTGCCTTTTTATCTAACACCTTTTTTTAGTACAGCGATCGCTCATTTTGTGAGTATGGGTTCGTTATCGGTAGCAATGGATGAAATTGTCACCCAAGTAGCAACAAATCCCGGTACGATTGGTTTTTATACTCCGTCTCAAGCGGCAACTTTTGCGCTTAATTGTGAATGTACTTGTTTGAGTAGCGGTGTAGATTTATCTTTATACGAATTTTGCCCCCATCCCGATAATTATTTAGCTTGGTTAGGGAGAATTGCCCCCGAAAAAGCCTTAGAAGATGCGGTAGAAGCGGCGCAAATAGCTAATATTCCCCTCAAAATTATGGGTAAAATCCAAGATGAAAACTACTGGCAAAAGATTTGTCAATCTTACCCAAATGCACCGATAGAATATTTAGGTTTTTTGTCTACTACCGATATGCAGCAGCAATTACGCTCTTGCAAAGCCTTAATTATGACACCGCGTTGGATAGAAGCTTTTGGGAATGTGGCAATCGAGGCTTTAGCTTGCGGAGTGCCAGTAATTGCTTATCGTCGCGGCGGCCCGGCGGAGATTGTGATTGATGGTAAGACGGGGTTTTTGGTGGAACCAGATAGCGTAAAAGGTTTAGTGAGTGCGATCGCTCGTTTACCCGAAATTGACCGCGCTAACTGCCGCCAGAGTGCGGAAACAGACTATTCTTTAGAGGCTTTGGGCGATCGCTTTGAAAATTGGTTTAGATTCATACTAAAATTTCCTCACTGAGGGCGGAGGTTTAACAAAAAGCTAAAGTTGCCGCCACCAGTGAGGAACAAAGTTAAAAGTTTAGAATGTTAGAGTAACACCGCTAAAATTTAGCAGAGTACGCATTTTATGTTGACAAAAGCTTTTTAACACGTATTTAGGACATTGACTGAATGATATAGTCAAAGTAAGGTGCTGCTTCTGCCGCATCGTCGGCGCTCATTAAGTTAAGAGCCGCCGTTTTTAAGCAACGGATAGATTCAACCATTCCTGGAACGGGAACGCCCAAAGAATTGTACATTTCGCGCACGCCAATTAAACCAATTTTTTCAATCGGTTCTTTATCGCCAGCAAGTACGCCGTAAGTAATTAGGCGCAAATACCAGCCATAATCGCGCAGACATAAAGCTCGTTGACGTTCGCCGTAAGCATTACCGCCCGGTGAGATAAAGTCGGGGCGTTTTTGCCAAAGCTGCTTGCTGGCTTCAGTGACAATTTTTTTTTCGTTCTCGGCTAGAGTTGCAGCGATTCTCATCCGCTGTTCTCCAGTTTCCAAAAACTCTTTAATGGTATTGAGTTCGCCAGTGCTGGGGTAGCGAAGATCGTCGTCGGCTTGCAAAATTAGTTGACTAACTACACTCATGATGATTGCGATCGCTAATTATCACTTAGTAGTTTAACTAAGTCTATGTACACAAATAAAGAGAAATTTACACTATGTCTTTAAATCAATTATCTACAGAGGCGGAAAATCACTCCCAGCAATGGCAACAGGGTAGCTTAGTTGAAGTAGTTATCGACGACTTGAGCGATACAGGGGATGGGGTAGGGCGTTTTGAGG
>JACCVJ010000507.1 GCA_013698215.1 Tatlockia sp.
GGTAAGTCGGATTGCAAAGACAATTACTAGCACGGCGGTTATTACTGTTGCCAAAATTAGCCCCAACTCTTGCCCTTGTAGCTGCATAACTCCCGCTATTATCAGCAACAAGCCGCTTATACTGCCAGAAAGAAGCGATGTTTTGCTTTGCGCTTGCACGTAACCAATGATGCCTCCTACGACTGCTAAGACACCGTAGGCGATCGCCGCAACGATACCTAAACTCATTACTTAAAACCTCTTATTTGAACTAAGACTATCTATAGAACCCATTTGGGATCTTGGTTAAATAGTATAATTAGGGAAAAATGGCATACTCAAGCAGTTTGACAGACAAAGAGTGGGAAATTATTGAACCCCTGTTACCTAAAAAGAAAAGAACTAAACCCCCAGTATGGAGCAAAAGAGAAATCTTAGATGGGGTGTTATATCAACTTAAAAATGGTTGTAATTGGTGTGACTTACCCAAGGATTTACCTCCTTACTCTACAGTTTTTTGGCACTATAAACATTGGCGAACACAAGGAGTAATTGAGGGTATCAGGGATGTCCTGCATGGTCAAGTCCGCCAACAAGTTAAAAAAAACCTAAATGGACAACCTTAATTATCATTGACTCACAAGCGGTGAAGAATACTTGTAATGCCAGTGTCGAGTCGAAGGGCTTTTGCAAGTATAAAGCCACGAACGGCATTAAAAGACACTTAGCAGTGGATACTTTGGGGTTTCCTTTCTAAGCGCCACTGTACCAAAGCTAATGTGTCTGACGATCAGGGATTACAGCGATTATTGATTGAGTGAGCCATAGTATGGTAGTATAAATAGCACCTAGCACAACAGGAAACTATCCCGGATGCCTGCTCCCCTATCCATTGATCTACGCCAACGAGTGATGACCGCCTACCGAGCAAAAGAAGGGTCTCAACGAACCCTGGCAGAGCGCTTCAAAGTCAGTTTATCCTTCATCAGAGACTTAACTCGGCGATCACGCGAACTAGGAACAATCGAACCGAAACCGCATGGAGGTGGCGCAGTGGCGAAATTAGGAGATGTCCAGTTGCCGATAGTCAAAGGGTTAGTAGAGGCTCAACCGGATGCTCTACTTGAGGAGCTATGTGAGAGATTTGCTCAAAAAACCGGGGTCAATGTAAGCATCTCGACCATGCAGCGAGCCGTGCAACGCCTAGAGTTGAGCGTCAAAAAAAAACGTTAATTGCCTGTGAGCAAGAAACTCAACGGGTTAAAGACTTACGAGTTGCTTATCGGCTCTGGAGTTTTACCGTAGACCCACGCAACCTGGTGTTCATTGATGAAACCGGAATGCATTTAGGATTAACTCGTTTGTACGGTCGTGCGCCAAAAGGCGAACGCCTATATGATATTGAATCTCCTGGCAATCGAGGGCAAAATATTTCCTTAATTGGTGGTATGAGTATTGATGGTTTGATTGCGACTCTGAGTGTTGTTGGCAGTGTCAATACAAGTGTGTTCTTGTTCTATGTCCAAGAAATTTTGATTCCCCAACTTTGGGTTGGAGCAATTGTCGTGATGGACAACTTACCCGTTCATCACGCCCATGTAGTGCGAGAGGCAATTGAAGAAAAAGGGGCAAAACTCGTGTTTTTGCCACCTTACTCCCCAGACCTCTCGCCTATTGAATTATGTTGGTCAAAACTCAAGCAACTCTTGCGTTCAGCTAAAGCCCGAACCCGTGAAGCACTCGACCAAGCCTTAACTGAGATTATCAATAACTGGATCTCCTCCGATGATGCTCTCGGTTGGTTCGCTCACTGCGGCTTATTCATTTGAAAATTGCTGTAGCACGCAACGAGTTAATGTCAACTACATTGCCAGCATTAGTAATCAAGGTAAAGTCCGCTTCCTGAAGGCATTTTTCGGATGAATAACTCATCCGAAAAGATGCCGCCTCTACACCCAAAAACTGACGGCACAGGTGTTCATTACCTTTCTTGAGCGGTTGATGCTTGAGCGCAAGCGCAAGTTGATGTGGATTGTGGATAGACATCCAGTGCATCGTTCAAAATTGGTGCAACAGTGGTTGCATAACCATCGTGACCAGATTGAGAAAAGCTTCTTGCCGCCTTATTTACCGCAGTTAAATCCAGCAGAATATCTCAACTGTGATGTCAAGCAAGGGGTTCACTTCTTCGCCACCTACCCGCAACTTGACTCAGTTAAAAGGGCGGCTGCGGTCACATCTATTCAAACTACAAAAGTTACCTGCTCGAATCGTCAAGTATTTCCAGCGATGCCCCAGGTTATAAAAGATTTAGCAGTAGAGATAGCTAAAGAAACAGGAAACGATGATTTTTACCCCCAATCCTGTTTGATCAATCTTTACAATAAAGGTGAAAAGTTGGGGATGCACCAAGACAATAC
>JACCVJ010000517.1 GCA_013698215.1 Tatlockia sp.
AACCATCCGGAGATGGAATGGATGCTCTCATCGGGTCAAGTTCCTCTTTCCCTCCGAAGTTTGAACTATAACTAGGTATGTATTGTGAGTTAAGCATATCTCGATGCTCCCAATTTACGAATGAAGATAGGTTACGTGTTCCTGACTGATGCCCGTTGATCTGACGGTTTTGCCGCTCGCGTCCGTATGCTCCCAAGCGACGTATTGCCCTGTTGTTTTCTGCACCTGTTTGGCGATGACTTCTTCGCCCGCATAGACATACGTGCGGTCGTGACTGCCGTGAAGTCATCTGCGAAAATGCATCTTACTGAATGAATGTTACAGGCTGCTATGAATAGACAAACGATGAACCCGTAAGATTAAAAACATTTGCAAAATCATTAATACAACTGCTAAAGCAAGAAAGCCGAAATCCATATAGTATGTTATTTCTAACCAACTTGAGTAAGTCCACTTAATATTAAAAAGTCCTTTTTTTAATATTATTAGAAACCCGTATTGTACTACTATAAATACTAATGGAATCATGCCGGTCGCTTTTAAGAAAACCTTATCACGCATTACAACAAATACAATAAACAGCAAAAAACAGACTGAAATAAGACAATATCTTAACGCCATTTCTTCCAATGTGGTTAATCCAAGGTCAGGTGAAGATCCGAATTTAATTGCTTTTAGCTCATCTGTTCGCATTCCCATTCCCAAAGTCTGAGCGCACAGGAACATGGCGGGAATAAAACCTATTATTCCTAATGAAAAAGCTATTTGTTTTATTCTTCTAACTGTTTCCATACATTATTCTCCTTGTTATTGCCCATATAGTAGATTTGAGCCACCTTCTTTCGTACAATGCTTAAGAATGTCTTTGTATTTTTGACCTAAATATTTTAAGTCGTGAGGTGTAACTTTTTGAAACCCATACGTTTCACTTTCACTCTCTTTTCCTGGTATTAAACCTGTATGAATCAATGAATGAATTAAAACTACTGAAAGGAATTCCTTACGCTGAGGATCTGTAGGGGTCAAAGCCGCGTCTGTAAGCCCAATGAAATTACGTCCCATATTTTCATAATTGCCGTATGAAATATCTAAAGTTTTCTCATGAGAATTAAGGGTCTCTCGGAAAAAATTTCCAATGCTGGATCCATCAGTCCACAAAGAATCATTTCGTGAATCGTTGAACACGTTTTGAGTTATCACGGCAACGGTTCGGGCTGTCCATGCGGAGTACCCAATCCGACATTTGTTGCTCCCACGTCCAACTCACCGTTCGACAGTGCTATATAAAAGAGCAGCACGGTGTTCGAATGTGATTGAACAATCCTATCTCTTACTACTAACGCGCTGAACTCTGCTGGTGTGGACTATCATAAACAGACGAACGATAATCGAGCCGGATTAAATAAAGTTGCAAAATTAGTAATACAACCCCTAAGGCAAGAAAGTAAAAATCTATATACAAAATTATTTCCAGCCAGTTTGAATACTCTGTCACCCAATCCGGCAATTTAGTTGGTTTTGATTTTATTAAAACCCTGCATTGCAGTATTATGAAAGCTAGCGGAATCAAACCTGAGATTTTTATGAAAATATTATTACGCATTTGTAGAAGCGCAATAAGCAGCAGAAGAAAGATTGAAATAAGAAAATATCTGCCTGCCATATCTTGAAATATATTCGGTCCAAGCCCTGATAATTTAAAATCTTTAAAAGTAATATGCCATCCTATTCCTAGTCCAAGAGTTAGCGCAGAGAGTAATAATGCGGACGTAGAGCCGACCATTGCTAATGAAAAAGTTATTTGTTTTGACCGCTCAATGACTTTCATGTATTATTCTCCCTTTATTGACCTATTCCTTTTGAGCGTCCTTCTTTTGTGCAATGCTTAAGGATGTCCTTGTATTTTTCACCTAAATATCTTAGGTCATGAGGATTTATTCCCCAAAACCATTCCTCCCAAGTCTGAGAATCCTGTCTCTCTTTTCCGCCTGTATGAACTAATGAATGAATTAAAACTACTGAAAAATAATCATCCTTCCCTTCGATAGCTCTATCCGTAAGACCAATGAATCTACGTCCCGTATCTCCAAACAGTCCCGGCGTTGCGAGATCATTGGTGGTCTTATTAGCTTGTAATCCATCCCGCATTTGCTGTCCAATGTTAGTACCTCCAGTCCACAAAGAATCATTTCGTGAATCGTTGAACACGTTTTGAGTTATCACAGTGGTGCTTTTTAGTTGATCTTTAATTGGCGTAGCACCCGCCGCCTTAAATGCTTTCGTACATTCCTCACTTTTGATAGCAAAATCTATTATGTCTTGTATTTTCTTTTCTATGTTTCCTTCGGCAGAGAAATATACAAGAAGCCCAACGCGGTTGTCAGGCGGTAAAACATTACTATTCGATAATCTATTATCACCTTCCGGGTCACTTCCTGCTCCGAAGGAGTTTCTATTTGAAGATGGAGCGCTAAATTGTGGGCGTGCGCGTTGACCAGTTCCAGGCATATGAAATCTGCCGCCTCCAGAATAAATTCCTCCCATTGCCATATAACCTGAACTTCCGTCTGCGTGGGCGCGAAAAACATCCCAATAACTATCTATTCGCCCGTCTCCATTTACATCTCGCTGATTGTAAACAGGACCGCAACTGCTGTAAGGACACTGTATTCCCGCACCAGAAGTAATTATATTTACTGCTGTGCTGCAGGAAGTTTGTATTCCATCCACATAACAACCTTCTTCATCACTAGCCTCGCCGAAACGCGGATACGACCAATACGGATCGGTTCCTGAACCATCCGGAGATGGAATGGATGCTCTCATCGGGTCAAGTTCCTCTTTCCCTCCGAAGTTTGAACTATAACTAGGTATGTATTGTGAGTTAAGCATATCTCGATG
>JACCVJ010000519.1 GCA_013698215.1 Tatlockia sp.
GTAACTAAAATCAGTAGACCAAAAAACCATTGGCTATTCATAGCGATCGCCCAGGATAATTAATAAAAACGCTAGTTTATCAGCATTTTTGTTTACAAATAACTTTTACTACTATCAAAATCCAGCAGTTCCCTTTCCGTTGGATAAGGTGTTTGCACCCACTTTCCAGCGAGTTTTTCCCACCATCTTAGGGGATGGGGTAAAGTAGCCACTTGAATGCTACAACACCCTAAGAGCCATGCCCCAACTACATCAGTATGCAAACCATCACCAATGACAATTACTTGTTTTGGTTTTAGGTGCATATGAGCAACGGCTTTACGAAAAGCAGAGGGAAAAGGCTTCTTAACTGGGCTAATTGCAGGAATATCTAAACGATTAGACCAATACTCTACTCGATAGCGCCGTTTCCCATTGGATAAAATAAAAAATTTGAGTCCAGCTAACTTTGCTTGAGCAATCCAATCTTCCGCATTAGGTGCAATGTAGCGATCGTCTTCGGAAATAATGGTGTTGTCTAAGTCAAGAATAACTCCCCTGATACCAGTGAATTTAAGTAATTCAATGTCAATATCCGCTAGGGTATAAGCTTTCCTTGGCAACGATTCGGAGTTTTTTGACTGAGGACGGTTAGCACCCTGAATCAGCTTACGCACCCAAGAAGCTATTAAGGTAGTAACTTTTTGAAAATTGCTCGTTAACTTATTTTTCAATTTTGCCCTGCGCCTTGTTTAGACATTTATTCTATCCACCCCTGCTGTTTTAGTAGTAGTATTCCCAAACAGGTAACAATCCAACCAACTACGGTTAGTAATATAGGCAAGTCACGTAATAAAACTTCGTCTGGTCTTTCACTGCGTCCGCCTTGCTCAATACCTGTTCGGCGATCGCCCTCAATTTCTTGAGGATCGCTAATTAGCTGATAGCGAAAAATTCCATACAAAACAAAGGGCAACGTCAGGAGCATCCAAGGGGTGGAAGCACCGCGCACTGCCGGGTCTGAACTCCAAAGAGCGTAAGTCACCACCGTACCCGTTGTAACTACATTCTCCATGCGATGCAGCAAGGGCAAAGAGTAGCGTTTGAGTACCGCTCGTGTACTCCCACCCCGTAAAGTCAATAACCGCAACTCAGCTTTACGTTTTTCTACGGCTAAAAACAGCGCCAACATTGCAGTACAAAGCAAAAACCAAGGTGATAATGTAATATTAGTTGCTGCTGCCCCTGCATAGGCTCTTAAAACAAACCCTGTGGCGATCGCTCCAATGTCTAAAATTACTACTCGCTTGAGTTTAAGATTATAGGCAACTTGCAGTATGGCGTAAGCGGCGATCGTTACTCCTAATTGAGGGGACTTTAAATAGCCAATGGTCAGCGCTCCCCCTAACAAAGTTGCTGCCATTATCCAGGCAGCAGGAATACTTACGAGTCCCGCAGCAATGGGACGATTGCACTTGACCGGATGCTGGCGATCGGCTTTTACATCTACAATATCGTTGATTAAATAAAATGCACTAGAAGCAGAGCTAAACAACGCTAGCGCCAATAAAGCACCGAGCAAAGATTGACTGTTGAGGTTGAAGCTAAATAATGGTGCAGCAAACACCACTAGATTTTTTGTCCACTGTCGCGGTCTTAAAGCCGCTAGATAAGGGAAGTTTATTGATTTGACTGTGCTAGACCTTGTCTTTTCACCAGTAGAGTTTGTCGTCGCTCTATAAGCTAGTTTTCTGCTTGTTTGAGGTTAAGGCAAGAGAGCAGAGCGCAGGTTAAATATTAAAAATACCTACTTCTTACTAACTTATAAATAATAATATTTATAATTACAGATGGCAATAAATTCATGGTATCGTAAAGATTTTGTGAAGTGTAATTACCAACACTACACACAAACAATTACTGATTTAGGCTTGACAAACTGCGCTTAATTTTTGCTTATCTAAGCTAGAATATTGCAAATTAACTATCAATAAGCTCAAGTTATTTTTAAATAGCTATTGCCTGTTCAAATAAAACCATTAATTGGAGAGATAATCGTATACAAAAACAAATTTTATCAACAGTAACTCTAGGATGATTTGCTGTTTAAATCGGCAATTTGTTGAAACCTCTACTTTAGCTCATTACAAAGTTATAGGGCAAAGACATTAAAACTATCAAAACTGGCAGCAACTACGCATAAATAATTGCAAAGAAAATGATAAAAAAGAGGCTCTCTGATCTTAAAATTAATCGACAAAGAATTGACATTAGCGCTCGCATCCGCCGCCAATACTGGCAAGATATTGTAATTATTATAATTTTAG
>JACCVJ010000520.1 GCA_013698215.1 Tatlockia sp.
TTGTTACAGAGTACATCAGTTACATCTCACCTAAACGTAAATATGAATATTACTGAATTAGAGTCCATTGATGTTGTGTTGCCAATCGAAGAAATAATTGATTCTCCGGCGGATGATTTAGAAGATACATCTTTAGATATAACCGCCGGAGAAGAAATAGAAGTTGCAGAATCGGAAGATAGAGATGGAGATAGTTTAGCCGCCGCCAGACCATCAGGATACCGTAAAACCGATTCAGATGACGCAGTAGGAGCATTTTTTAAAGAAATGGCGCGTTATCCGTTACTAAAAGCAGAAGAAGAAGTAGAGTTAGCAAAAAGAGTACGGTTTTTAGTAGAAGTAGAAGAACTCAAAAAACGCCTAAGTAGCGAATTAAATCGTAGCACCAGCCAAGCAGAAACCGCCGCCGCACTTAGTTTAACCGAACGTCAGCTAGAACAAAAGCTGTATCAAGGTAGAGTAGCCAAGCGCAAAATGATTCGCTCAAATCTACGTTTAGTAGTGTCGATTGCTAAGAGATATTTGAATCGAGGAGTACAGTTTTTAGACTTGATTCAAGAAGGAGCAATGGGCTTGAATCGAGCTACAGAAAAGTTCGATCCCGACAAAGGATATAAATTTTCTACTTACGCCTATTGGTGGATTAGACAAGCAATTACAAGAGCGATCGCTAACGATGCGCGAACTATTAGATTACCAATTCATATTGTCGAAAAACTAAATAAGCTCAAAAAAGCCCAGCGAGAGATTAAGCAAAAACTACATCGCAACGCTACAGAAAACGAACTAGCAGAAGCTTTAGATACAACTCCCGAACACCTGCGTCAGTTGCAACAATTAAGGCGCAAATCGCTATCTTTAAACCATCGAGTCGGGAAAGAAGAAGACACTGAACTCGTAGATTTACTCGAAGATGAAGAAGGACAATCGCCCGAACAGCAAATGACTGAAATGATGATGCGTCAAGAAATTTGGGATGTATTAGCCGACGTACTAACACCTAGAGAAAAAGACGTGATTTCTTTACGTTATGGGTTAACAACTAGCGAACCTTGTACTTTAGAAGAAGTAGGCTGCTTATTCAATCTTTCCCGCGAAAGAGTGCGACAAATTCAAAGTAAAGCTATGCGAAAACTAAGACGACCCCAAATAGCTAAACGGTTGAAAGGTTGGCTAGTATAAATTTTCTGGGTAATAAAAATTGAAAGTAGCGATCGCACTTACAATCAGAGTAAGGAGCGCAAAATTATCCGCCAACTAATTCAGATGGATTCTAGTTATGGAGCGAATTTTAGAAAAATCCCTGAAATTTTAAAGGTTTGATTGAACCAAACTTAAAAATCCTTTAAAGTGAAATTTATAACGCGCTTATTGCCAAAACCATGATTTTTATCGATTTAACCTTAAAAAGTACCGCCTTTCCAGTATCAGTACAAAGAAAAACCAGCGAAGACGCAGAGGCGGTTTATACCCAGATTGTAGAGGCGATGCGCGTTGGGCAGCCAGAAATTATGGAACTAACGTGCGATCGCCAAACTGAAAAAAAAGTTGCAGTGCGTGTTAGTGAAATTCTCAGCATCCAGATCGCTCAAAAAGACGGTTCCGCCGTTGGTGGTAATAGACCACCAGGATTTTTTGCTTTAGGTGAAGCTACTTAATCACTAAGGTAAAGATGGCGGAAATTGCCGTTCAAGCTACTGACTTAGATTTTAGCTGGCATCAAGGAGAGCAGGTTTTAAACGCCTGCTCTTTAGAAGTACCAAAAGGCGAATTTTGGATGCTTTTAGGCACTAATGGCAGTGGCAAATCTACTCTCCTTAAGTTATTAGCCGGGTTATTAACCCCCAAGTCAGGATTGGTGCAAGTTTTACATCCTGTCGGCTTTGTATTTCAAAACCCCGATCATCAATTGGTAATGCCCACAGTCGGCGCAGATGTAGCCTTTGGATTGGTGGAAGAACAATTGCCAATTTTTAGAGTCCGCCAGCGCGTAGAGGAAGCCTTAGCCGCCGTCAATATTCTAGAGTTGCAAAGAAGACCAATTTATGCGCTCAGTGGTGGGCAAAAACAACGCGTGGCGATCGCCGGAGCGATCGCCCGTCAGTGCGAAGTATTGTTATTAGATGAACCTACAGCTTTACTAGATCCAGATAGCCAATTGGAATTAGTCGCCCAAGTCCAAAATTTAGTCAAAAGTCGTGGTTTAACTGCCCTATGGGTAACTCATAGATTAGAGGAGTTAAATTATTGCGACGGGGC
>JACCVJ010000530.1 GCA_013698215.1 Tatlockia sp.
TGTTCGCGGTCATAATCGGCAACTTCTGCTGCATCTTTAACGCAATTATGCAATACTCCATCCCAATGTCCGTAGTCTCCAGAGAAACAAGTTAAGTGCTTGCCAATTTCACCCATCGCTACAGGAAGGTAAGCGGGGCCTGGATCGTCGGATTCAAAGGAAGTATAAATTTGTCCTCGCTGAAAATACTCCATTGGATCGCGGTGGCGCAAGTCGTAATGCTCGTACAAGCTTTCGTCGTCTATTTTTGCCGGATCGTGCTGAGTATTCCACAACAAGTCAAACATATTTTTTGCTTGACTAATTAAGTTGAAGTTGTTGCTAGTGCCTCTTTCTTGCACCATTAGCTTAGTAAATTCCATCAGCGATGGGCGGTAAGGCTTCTTGGGATCGAAGTCCCGAATCCGTTTTTCCCAATGCTCATGAAAAGCATGAGCCAAATCTGGCAACCAACCGCACCCACCTTCTAAAAAGCCTACGCGCAAAGTAGGGAATTGTTCAAACGCGCCATCAAAAACCATCCGCGCTAAAGCTAGTTGTTGCTGATTTCTTTGGACAAAAATATGTGTAAGTACAAAAGTTTCCGTATAGTCAGCAATTCCGCCTACCATATAGGAACCTGGCCCACCATGAATACCAAGGGCAATATCTAAGTCTACCGCCGCTTGCAAAATGGGGCGAAAGTCTGGATGACTAATGGTTTTGCAGCTACGAATTTCTGGGAAAGCATCGGGGGCTTTGGGGTGAGGAATGGGCATATTTGGCGCAACTGCTACGCTAATCATGCCTAACTCATTAATACAACGGTGCATTTCGGCAACGGCTTCGTTGACATCTTGCAGAGGTAAAACACCAATGGGCTTGAGTCTGTTATCGTAGCCTCTACAATCATCTGCTATGTAGCTGTTGTAAGCGCGACAAAGAGCGATCGCGAAGTCTTTATCTATCAAACTCGAAAATACTAAATTGAGCGTACCGTAAATGACATGAACATCTACCCCTTCGGTGTCCATATGTTCGATACGTACCCGGTTAAACATCGCCCCCAGTGTTGTGTCGGGGTGTAAATTGCGAAAACCGCCTTTACCCATTCCTTGGGGCTGCGGAAACATCCGCATATAATCATTTTTGCCCGTTGCTGGATTAAAGTCTACAATCCTTGCTCTTTGATCGCCGAGACTGTCGATCGCAAGTCCGATGCGATCGCGGTACTCTGGATCTAAATACTCGCGCAATACTAAGGGATTTTCTAACTTGTGGGCATCGGCATCAATGACTTTTAAACCCTGATACATGAATTATCCTCAAAGTCAATAGGTAAGATTTTTTGTGCAGCACTCGGTTTAATGTAGCGAAAACAAGCTGTATTAGCTAGTTTTTTGCTAAAAAATTTAAAATCAAGCCGTTTTTTGGTGCAAATATTGCCAAACTTGGCGCAAACCAAACCACCGTTGAAACGACCACATTAAGGAGGTAGGAATAGTTACCCAGACAGGGTATTTAGCAAAAGCGGGTTGATTCTTTTCAAAAATAAAGTGTCCGCCTATAGCCAAAACTTGAGTTAAAACTAAGCAAACTACGCTCAGCCGCCAATCGTAGAATAAAATGATGGGAGAAGCGATCGCTAAAATATTAGTAATGTGATGCAATAGTTGATTAATGGGGTGCTGGTGACACTGGGCAAAATAAACTTTAGCTTCTTGAAAATAAGTCAAAATAATTCTCCTTTTAGTTGCTAATTTACCACCATCGCAGTTGGAGCAAGTTCCGCTCTGGCTGACTCAATTCTTCTTCTGTTAGCCAATCTACAAGCTTGTAAGTACCAAAAACTTTATCCCACCAATCTACAGCTAAACCAAAATTGTGATGCCACATTCCGTACTTGTGATGAACGTAATGAACGGGCATTTTCATCCAAAAACACTTAGTAGGGTTTTCGTGTTGGAGTTGATGAGCATAAGCGGAAAAAGCAGCGTAAGCAAGACTACCCAAAAGCCAGCCAATACCCGCAATCCAAGAATAAAAGAACATCGCAGCTATTAAAACAATAGCTCCTTGGATATAGTCTCGAAATTCCCACAGTACACCTTGTCCGGTGTTATTGCGATGGTGTTCTAAGTGACGCGCGCCGACTTTTTTTGAAACGTGCATCAATCGATGCAGCCAATACTCTAATAAACTTGCTAAGACAAAAGCTAAGGTAAAACAAACAATCATCAAAGATACGTCAGACGTTTTCAGCATAAATCCTCCTACAGTGTGGATTAGGCATTATTGATTTTTAATCCGATCAAGCTCAATTTTGCAACCTCTCAATGGCAAATTTCTTACTTCCACTCCTAATTAATGTCGCTAGTCAGGTTAAAAACAACTTTATCCAAAAAACTCGACAAACGGACGCTGTCCAAGAACAATTTTTGCGAAAGCTACTTTTTGCGTATCAAAACACTGAACTTGGACGCACTTACAAAATCGGCGAAATCAAAACTATTGACCAGTTTAGAAACCGTATTCCCGTTTTACCTTATAGCAGTTACGAGCCATTATGCGATCGCATTGCCAAAGGAGAACAAAATATTCTTACTAGCGCTCCGGTAATCTATCTTAATCTTACTAGCGGCTCTACAGGTCAAAAAAAGCTCATTCCCGTTACTAAAAAGTTTCAAAACTCTTTGCGACAAGCAAATCTAACTAGCATCGGCTTTTTGCATGAAGCTTTGAAGTCCCAAGGCGGAAAATTTGGCAAACTTCTAGCAGCAAATTCTGTTCAACTATTGGGTAAAACTAGCGGTGACATTGACTACGGCCCCGCAAGCGTGGGAGTTTTACGCATGGGAAAGTTTGTCTACGAACAACTATTTGCTCACCCCTACGAAACTTTGCAGCCTGCGGACAGTTTAGCTCGTCACTATCTTTGCTTGTTATTTGCTTTAGCAAACCCCAATTTAAATGGAATTGGCGCAAATTTCCCCATGCTGGTACTGCGAATTTGCAACTACTTAGAGCTTTACACAGAAGACTTAATTAGAGACTTAGAGACTGGAAAAATCGCCAGTTGGTTAAAATTAGAGCCAGAAGTTCGCGCGATTTTAGAAGGGCAAATAGTAGCAAACCCCCGTCGCGCCAAACAATTGCAGGAAATATACAACGCTAACGGCATCCTTACGCCAAAACTTGCTTGGTCTAATTTATCTTTTGTTGCTACTGCACGGGGTGGTACGTCCGATTTTTACTTTGAGCGGTTTCCCACCTACTTTGGCGATACACCGGGTTTTGGCGGGGTTTACTCCTCCGCCGAAGGGACGTTTAGCATTAACTACGCACTCAACAATGATGGCAGTATTTTGGCAATTGAAAGCGGCTTTTTTGAGTTTATTCCTGAAGACCAATGGGAAGCCAAACATCCCCAAACTTTACTCGCAACAGAAGTTAAACCGGGGGAACTTCACCGGATTTTAGTAACTAATTACAGTGGCTTTTACCGTTACGATATTGGCGATGTGGTGGAAGTTGTCGGCTTTTACGAGCAAGCGCCGTTGCTCGTATTTCGCTATCGTCGCGGCGGATTGCTTTCGTCTACCAGTGAAAAAACTACAGAGTTTCATGTAACACAGGTAATGCAAGACTTACAGCAAAAATTCTCCGTACTTTTAGAAGACTTTTGTATAACTTTATCCGACGAGACAATTCCGCCTTTTTACCTTGTCAACATTGAACTTGTGCCTGGTGAAATCTTAGAAGATTATTCAGGATTTTTAATAGCTTTCGATCTTTTACTTCAACAAACTCACACCTCTTATGCAATTAAACGCCAGGATACCATCCCTTCCCCCCGCTTAAGAGTGCTTGCGCCGGGAAGCTTTGCTGTAGTGCGTCAGCGTCAGTTGCTTAAAGGCATTCCCGATTCTCAACTAAAATTTCCGCATACTAGCGAAGATCGCAATTTTCTATCAGGGTTAGAAATAAAACGAGAAATTAAATTAGACTAACCATCTTGACTCAATAACATCAAAACTCCGGCGAAAACTGCCACAATCGCCGCCCCATAAAAAACTGTTTCTAATCCACCATAATTGAACATTGGTCTAAGAATAATCGGGGATAGAAACTGTCCCAAAAACCCCGCCCCTGTACCCGCCGCTAAAACACTCGATCGCAAATTGGGGGTAGCAAGATTGGCTAAAGCGCTATAAACGTTGGGTAACACTAGCCCAAACCCTACACCAAACAAAATCGCCGTTAAAATAATCGGGCTGATTGTGTGCAGTAAAGGTATAAGTATCAAGGTTATAGCCATCAATGTACAACCTAGGGCGATCGCCTTGGGCAACCCCAGTTTCTGCGCCACCCCTTTGCTCCCAAAAGCGGAAATAACCGATGCTCCGATGGCTCTTGAAGCTAAGACAACACCGTTTAAAACTGCCCCCGCCCCAATTGTGGCTTTGAGGTAAAGCGGCGCGTAAATCACCACTGCATACATGGCAACAGATACCAATAGCAATGTAAGTAACAACCATAAAGTTTGAGGCTGTCCTAAAATTCGGCTTAATTTGTAGTCTGTTTCCTTTGCCAGGGCTGGTTTTTTGTCTCCTTTCAACACCACCCTTGCTAAAATAGCTAAAGGCAGTCCTAAAGCATAAAGATAAAAAGCATATTGCCAGTTATTAGCCCCCACGAAACCCCCAAGCAGCGGAAATAAAATTCCGGTAATTGTTAGGGTGCTAGTAGCGTAGCCTAGTGCTAGACTTCGGGACTCTCCTTCGTAGTTACTGCCCAATAACCCCAAACTAGCGGCGGCAATTCCTCCACTAGCTGCGCCAATCAAACCCCGCGTTATTAATAAGGGGATAAAACTGGACATAAAAGCCCCCGCTACTCCAAATAGAGCGTAACAAAATAGCGAAGCAACTAACACTCTTACCCGTCCTATTCGGTCTGCCAGAATGCCCAACAAAGGGCTAAACAAAGCCAGGGTGAGACAATGTACGCTAACTAAATTGGCAGCTAGTCCCGGATCTAGTTGGAGTTGTTGTATTATATCGGGTAGAACCGGGGCAATTACACCTCCTGCCATAGTAGTTAGGGAACCAGATGCTAGAAGGATTAATAACTTAGGATCGTTTAGTTTCAAAAAATTATCGCTCGTTTTGTCTACAGTCAAACTAGGTATAAAAACTTATATAGTGCCAGCATAGATCGCTGACTTACCGATCTATATTTTGACTAAAAAAATCCTTAACGCTAAATTTTGTCATAGAATTTGTTAACAATACCGAGAATGAAGCAACTAGCCTCAAATTTAACTAGCCAAGTAGTCGAAAATAATGTCCGCGAAGTAGGTATAAATCCTAACTATTGGTATGCGGTAGGGTGGGCAGACGGGCTAAAAATCGGGAAAATTATGCCTGTGGTTATTTGGTCAAGGGCGATCGCCCTTTACCGCGACGAATTAGGTCAAATCCACGCCCTAGAAGATGCTTGTCCCCACAAAGGCGTTGCCCTCCATCAGGGTGCAGTAACGGGCTGTAATCTTGCTTGTGGCTATCATGGTTGGGAATTTAATAGTGACGGGGATTGCGTCCATATTCCCTACTTACCCAAAACCCAAAAGCTACCCCGCGCCCAAACCCGTAGTTATCCAGTAGAGGAAAAATATAACTTAATTTGGCTATTTCCCGGCGATCGCGCTTTAGCTAACACCCAAAACTTACCAGATATTCCCGAACTAAACGAGCCAGAATGGTTGGTAGTGCCTCTTTCAGCCTGTTTTCAGGCACATTTTTCAATCTGTAATGAAAATACTATGGATGTATTTCATGGCTTTTTGCACCAAAAATTACAAGGTTGGTTCGATCCGGTGCTGGTAAACTTGAGCGAGACAGAAACCGCCGTTTGCGCCGATTATCAAGTTTCCTATCGCGGTTGGATAGCTAAATTTTTGGGACTAAGTAAAAAAGCTGACCAAGTTACAACTTTACCCGTAGCAGTTCAGTATCATTACCCTAACTACTACACAACTTTGCAAGGAGTTTCTAGTCTGTATCTTTTTAGACTGCCCGTAAGTGCCACAGAAAGTAGGTCTTTTGCGTTGTTTTTCTTTAAAGTTCGTCTACCGCAGTCAATTTTAAAACCGTTACAGCCAGTGCTGCAAAAGTTGCTAAGGCGTTTAGTATTAGAGAAATTTTTAGCTCAAGATATAGAGATGATTGAAAGCGAACAACGGACTTATTTAGCCAACCGCGATCGCCGTTACGTCGAAATTAACCCGGCAATCATTGCTATTCAACGATTAATTGTGCGACAGTACGAACAATTTTTACAACAATCTAGTCAAAAAGATGAAAAATAAATTTATGTAAAGACATTCCGATAAAATGTTTTTAGTAGATAAATTTCTTAATAAACAGTATCATGTGTTCTCTAATAAGGCTTTTGCTAAAGACTAGATAGCAAATATAGAGCCAGCGAGAATCTACTGTTGAGCCACAAACAATCGGCTATTTGGTAAAAGGTGAGGGGAGTAAATTAGTGCAAGTTATCAAAGAGTATGTTCAACGCTGGTATGAAAGTGGACTCGATCCTGACGAGTATATTTGTCATCAAAAGCAAGGAAACTTAGTAGAAATTGAAGACGCAGCTACCGGAAGTTGCCAAACTGCTTTGACTTTTTGCACCAATGATGTATTAGGGCTAGTTCATCACGAAGCTGTAAAGCAAGCGGCAATTGACGCAATTATTCAGTATGGCACGTCTAATAGCTCTTGCTCGGTTTTGAGCGGTCGCATTGACCTCCATAGACAGCTAGAAGCAGAAATATCTGATTTTAAGCATCTACCCCATACCCAACTATTTCTCAATGCTTGGATGGCGATGCAAGCATTGATGGATGCCTTTTGTCACTTGGCAATTCCCGTACCAGGGTTTACTCATACTCAAGAAACTTTGATCTTGACTGATGTGCTAAATCACGGCTGTATTGTTTCGGCAGTTGTTAATGCTGGAACTCGGTCGGGAAAGGTGTTTGGGCATAGTCCCAACGTTAGAGTAAAAGCTTATCGTCACTGCGACGTAGAAGACTTGGCGCGCAAATTACGCAGGTATGTCCGCCCAGGCGATCGCATTATGGTAGTTTCTGATGCCGTATTCTCGATGGATGGAGATATTGCCCCCCTTCCAGCCATGTTAGATGTGATGCAAAACTATCCTGGTAGCGTGCTGTTGATGGACGAAGCCCACGCAAGCGGCTCGATAGGAGCTACAGGACGTGGCATTTACGAGCATTTTGGTATTTTACCTAGCCATGCGATTGAAAGGGGCATTATCCCCCTAATTATGACTACTTTTTCTAAGTTTGCTGCTTCAGCAGGAGCAGCAATTAGCACTCATGTCAGCGAATTAATCCCGTTACTAAACGTGTCTCCTACTTCTATTGGCACAATTTCTTTACCGCCACCTCTAGCAGGAGCAGCTTTAGAGAGCATTCGACAAGTGCGGAAAGCACCCCAAATAGTACAGCAATTGCAAGCAAATACTCAATACTTGCGATCGCGTTTAATTGAGCGTGGTTTTACAGCTATTGGCGAAACTAACGTAATTCCCGTAATTTTACCGCCTGAGATCAATCCAAAAATGTTTGGCAAACAAATGATGGTTAATTACGGCATTTGGGTGTCGCCGATTTGGTTTATAGCCAAGCCCCGCATCCGCATTACTGTTAATGCGCTCCATACTCAACAGGAAATGGATCGTTTGGTTGCAGGAATGGTAGCAACTAGAGATTTGTTGTATAAACCAACAATTAGTGCTTAATTAGTAAGCTGTTGGCACATTGGCTAACAGCTTGTTAAACAAATAAATTTATATCTGTGTCTAAAGTAAATTTTCAGATTCGGGCAGTAACAAACAAAGCCGACAGCAAGATATTTTTAGATGTCCCTAGTCGGGTATATAAGGGCGATCCTAACTGGGTTCCACCCTTACGGAGCAGCGTTGCCAAACAATTTGCCCCAGAAAATTCATTTTTTCAGTATGGCAAGTTGCAACAGTTTATAGCCGTATCTCCTAGTAATGAGCCTTTGGGAAGAATAGTTGCTGCCGTCAACCACCGTTTAATTGAACGAGAAGGTAAAGATGTTGGGTTGTTTGGCTATTTTGAGTGTGTAGAAGACTATGCGATCGCTCAAGCCTTGCTAGAATCTGCCCGTAAATGGCTACAACAGCAAGGTATGGCAGTTATTAGAGGGCCCATCGATTTATCTACTCATAACAACTGTTTGTTTTTAGTTGATGGCTTCGATTCGCCACCAATGGTTTTGATGCCCTATAATCCGCGTTATTATCCAGAATTTATGCAGCTTGACGGCTGGAATAAAGCCAAAGATGCCTATGCTTACGAATTACCCATCGGTGCAGGGCTGGCGGAAGAATTTACAAAGGCGCATAGAATTGCTTGCAAATCTGGCGTTAATTTTCGGCTAATTAGAACCAAAGGCGCAGCTTTTGAGGAAGATTGCCGCAACCTTTATAATTTGCTCAATGCCGCCTATGCAAATAACTGGAGTTATACGCCGCGCACTGAAGAAGAATTTTTAGCTGAGGCTAAATCCTTACAAAATCTGGTAGATCCCGACGCTTTCCCGATTGCTGAATATGAAGGTAAGATGATCGGCTGTTTCGTGGGATTGCCAGACTACAATATGGTGCTAAAGCATCTGGGCGGTAAGCTAGATTGGCTAGGAACTCTTAAGTTTATCTGGTATCGGCGGCAAATCAATAGAGGCAGAGTAGCTTTAGTTTGCGCATTGCCCGAATATCGCCGCAAAATGGTAGCAGCAGCTTTAATCTATTTAGGAATGCAAGGCGTACTTAAGGAAGGAAAACCTTACAAAGATTGCGAACTTTCGTGGGTATACGAAGATAATTACCCGTCACGCAAATTGATCGAAGCGTGCGGAGCCAAAATTTATAAAACCTATCGCATTTACGAAAAAGCTTTATGAAAGCGCTAGTTACTGGGGCGAATGGGTTTACAGGTTCTCACTTAGTAAAAGTTTTAGCAAATAATGGCGATCGCGTTGTCGGTTTAGTTAGAAAATCGAGCAATACCGATCGTTTGGCTAATTGTGAAGTTGAGCTAGTCTATGGAGACATTACAGATTCCGCCGCCTTACAGCAAGCGATCGCCGGGGTAGATGTAGTTTTTCATACCGCCGCCTATGTAGAGCTAGGAATTGTCAACGAAAAAGAAATGGAGCGAGTAAACGTAGCAGGTACCCGCGCCGTGCTAGAAGTTGCCAAAGCTTGCAGGGTTAGTAAAATAGTTTATTGCAGTACCATCGGCATATTTGGCGATACTCAGGGGCAAACTATTAATGAAGGCTTTGAACGCACTCAACAAGGCTTTTCTTCAGCTTACGATCGCACAAAGTACCTTGCTCAAGAAGTAGTAGATAGTTTTGCATCCCAAGGATTGCCCGTAGTAAGTGTTTTGCCTTCCGGCATTTTTGGCGCAGACGATCCACATTTTCGCCCCATATTGCAGCAATTTATCAAAAGAAGGCTAAAACTATGGGCGGGAGGAAGTCGCGTTACGGGAATTGTTCATGTTGACGACTTAGCAACCGCGATGATTCTAGCCGCCGAAAAAGGAATTAATGGAGACAAATACATTATTTCCGCCGGAGACTTAACAACGAAGGAAATGTTTGCAACTATGGCAAGTTTTACAGGCATTCCCGCACCCCGCGAAGCCCCTAAATTGCTAGTTAGGCTTGCCGGAAACCTGTTAGATCCTTTAGGGAGGTTATTTAAATTTCAACCACCTCTAAGCCGGGAAAGAGTGCATTATATATACGATCGCTGCGTGAGAGTAGATGCTACTAAAGCCCGAACTCAATTAGACTGGAAACCCCGCTCGGTGACAGAAACTTTAAAAGAATTAGTTACTCTTTGAGCGTCCCATCTTCCAAATAAGTAATGCTATCAGCGACATCAATAATACGCGGATCGTGCGTTACCATCAGCACCGTACAACCTTGCTCTTTCGCCAAAGAACACAATAATTGAATTACCGAATGTCCGCTTTTTGAATCCAACGCCGCCGTTGGTTCGTCTGCCATAATTAATTGAGGAGAACCAGCTAAAGCCCGCGCGATCGCCACTCGTTGTTTTTGTCCCCCCGATAAATCGCTGGGTTTTTGCTCTGACTGATTTTCTAAGCCTACTTGCTCTAATAGCACTTGTGCTTGATACTTTGCAGTTTTTCTATTTATTCCCTGAATATTTAGCGCCACTTCAATATTTTCGCTGGCGGTAAGTGCGGGAAATAAGTTGAAGTTTTGAAAAATAAAGCCAATATTTTGCTGTCTAAATTTTGCTAACTTTTGGCGAGACATACTGGTAATATCTTCACCTAATAAACTTACTTTCCCTCTAGTTGGTGTCATCAATCCAGCCAAAATAGAGAGTAAAGTAGTTTTACCCGAACCCGATGGGCCCATTAGTAACTGAATATTGCCTTTAGGAATTGCTAAATCTATACCTTTCAATATTTGAAAGCAGCGTTTTTGAGATTTAAACTCCATTTCCACCCCCTTAGCAACAATTACTTTACTTTGGGTAGTAATTAAATCAATGCCTAGAGCTTCAATTTGATTAGGAAAATTTTTAAACTTAGCAGCAGTCATTTATTTACTATTTTTGGTGGGTAATATTGAAGCGCCAGATAAAACTGTGCCACTGTAAGAAAGTTTATGAATTATTATTACTTTTCTCGATCCTAACAGCTAATTGGTGTGGACAGTTACAGCTTCTGGCATACCTAATCAAGCGGATATTTCAATTTGTTGCAATCCGATTTTTTAGCGACTAGGCCTTGAATACCGACGCTGGATCGAGGTGCATAACTTTTTGAATCGCAAAAACTCCCGATCCCACACACATTACTACCGTGATTCCCAAAACTGCGATCGCAATAGTGGGTGTAATTAAAATCAAGATTCCCTGACTTGCCAGCGTCCAAGCCGATACCCCCCAACAAAGCACCATACTTGGCAAGTAGCCCAAAATTGCCATCCATAAAGCTTGTTCGAGAATTACACTATAGATAGTAAAATCGGACGCACCCATTGCTTTTAAAGTTCCAAACTCTTTGAGGCGATCGGATACTGAGGCGTAAAGAATTTGTCCGACAATAATAACTCCAACGATTACACCTACCACTGCACCCAAAGCCAAAATAAAACCAATACCCGTCCTTTGCTGCCAAAAAACTTGAGTTTTTTGCATTAATTCGGCGTGAGTATAGGCGCTAGTATTGGGTAAAGCGTCAATTAGTCTTTGCTTCAATGCCGATAAATCTTGCCCTTTTTTGGCTCGAATTAAGACAAAAGTAATCGTATCTGCGGAAGTTAGACTTTTAGGCGCAATGGCATTAGGATCGGCTTTGATGTAACTATTGGTACATTTAATGTCTTCCGAGTCTGATGGCAATCGACAGGATAAATTAGTAGTTTGCCCAGAATTGGCATAGGCGTTGGCGTTTTCTAAAGATGTAAATATATAAGGATTGGAAATAATCGAGCGATTGCCTCTAGTTAAACCGACTAATTCAATAGATAAGGTGCTAAGTTCAGCGCGATCGCCAACTTTATTGAGATTTAAAGATTTTAAGTTAGAAGTATCTACTATTGCTGTGTAAGGCTTTTTGAGCTTGGTGATATTTCTTTGAGTAACGTTTTGAGGTATAAATAGTTGCCCATTTGGGTCAAATCCAATAATTCGAGCTAAAGAAATTTGGTTATTATTTCGCCATACACCAGTTTTAACAATCAAGGCTTCAGCGCTTTCTACGCCTACAACTTGGCGAGAAAGACTTAAATTAGTTAGAGGAATTGGTAAAGTTAGTTCAAGATGTACCAAATTTTCCGACGCTACCCAAATATCCGCCGAAGAATTGGTCATTAATTGCGCTGTAGAGCGAGTAAAGCCGTTGAAAATTCCTGTTTGAATTGTAACTAAGCTCACAGCAAACATAATTCCAGCTTGAGCGACAAGAAAGCGGGGAATATCCTCAAGCAAATGTTTACGAGCAATAGAAACCATAGCACCAATTACGGACTACTAATATCCTAATTTAAAAGACCATTGCCATAGTATCAGGGCAAAATGCACCGATACTTAATGAAACTCAAAAGTAATTAGTGCAACTATGCGTTCACAATATTTTTGAGCAAAGCCGATTACAGCAAAAAATATGTCTGAGTCAAATATTAAATCAATCTTGCAAGAAAAGCGCTTATTTCCTCCAACGGCGGCGTTTTCCCAAAATGCCCAAATTAAAAGCTTAGAGGAGTATCAGCAATTATGCGATCGCTCTTTGCGCGATCCGCAAAAGTTTTGGGCAGAACTTGCCGAACAAGAACTACACTGGTTTCAAAAGTGGGATACCGTCTTAGATTGGCAGCCACCTTTTGCCAAATGGTTTGTAGGCGGTAAAACAAATATTTCTTACAACTGCTTAGATCGTCATTTGACAACTTGGCGCAAAAATAAAGCGGCGTTAATTTGGGAAGGAGAACCTGGCGATTCCCGTACCCTTACTTATGCCCAGTTGCATCGAGAAGTTTGTCAGTTTGCCAATGTTTTAAAGCAATTGGGAGTAGTTAAAGGCGATCGCGTGGGAATTTATATGCCGATGATCCCAGAAGCAGCGATCGCCATGTTAGCCTGTGCCAGAATAGGCGCGACTCATAGCGTAGTTTTTGGGGGTTTTAGTGCTGAAGCTTTGCGCGACAGGTTAATTGATGTCGAGGCTAAAGTAGTAATTACTGCCGATGGTGGTTGGCGTAAAGATGCGATCGTGCCTCTAAAAGAACAAGTAGATAAAGCTTTAGCTAATAATGCTGTACCCACCGTTAGCAGCGTTTTAGTAGTGCAACGGACAAAGCAAGCGGTAGAAATGCAGCCACGGGATTTTTGGTGGCACGAATTGCAAAAAACTGTGTCTGCTGACTGTCCTGCCGAACCAATGGACAGCGAAGATATGCTGTTTGTACTTTACACTTCTGGAAGTACGGGAAAGCCTAAAGGAGTTGTACACACAACGGGCGGCTACAACCTCTACACCCACATTACGACAAAATGGATTTTTGACCTGCAAGACACAGACGTTTACTGGTGTACTGCCGATGTGGGATGGATTACCGGACACAGTTATATAGTTTACGGGCCGCTTTCCAACGGTGCAACTACATTGATGTATGAAGGCGCTCCCCGTGCCTCAAGTCCTGGTTGTACGTGGGATATAATCGAAAAGTACGGCGTTACAGTTTTCTATACTGCACCTACAGCAATTAGAGCTTTTATTAAAATGGGCGAACAGTTGCCCAACGCCCGAAATCTATCTTCATTGCGCCTATTAGGGACAGTAGGAGAACCGATTAACCCTGAAGCTTGGATCTGGTATCAACAAGTAATTGGCGGCGGTGTCTGCCCGATTGTCGATACTTGGTGGCAAACCGAAACCGGGGGAATTATGATTACGCCTTTGCCTGGAGCGATCGCTACTAAACCCGGTTCGGCTACTCGTCCTTTCCCTGGAATTATGGCAGATGTAGTCGATCTTGAAGGTAATCCCGTAGGCGATAACGAAGGGGGTTACTTAGTTATTCGCCACCCTTGGCCGGGGATGATGCGGACGGTTTACGGCGATGATGAGCGTTTCCGGCGCACTTATTGGGAGCATATACCCCCCACTAATGGGCAGTACGTTTACTTTGCTGGAGATGGCGCAAGACGGGACGAGGATGGCTATTTTTGGGTAATGGGACGAGTAGATGATGTACTCAACGTCTCTGGACACCGCTTAGGGACAATGGAAGTTGAGTCAGCTTTAGTGTCTCATCCCGCCGTAGCTGAGGCTGCGGTAGTCAGCAAGCCCGACGAAATTAAAGGCGAGGAGATAGTTGCTTTTATTACTCTTGAAGGCACTTACAGCCCTAGTGACGAACTAAGTAAAGAACTCAAACAGCACGTAGTTAAAGAAATTGGTGCGATCGCCCGTCCGGGAGTTATCCGTTTTACTGACGCTTTACCTAAAACTCGTTCGGGTAAAATTATGCGGCGCTTACTGCGAAACTTGGCATCGGGACAAGAAATTACTGGCGATACTTCTACTTTAGAAGATCGGGGCGTACTCGATAAACTGCGCGGCGAAGGATAAACATTGTTGGGAAAAAGTTATCTGATCTTTTTCCCAGCTAACACAACAATAGTTTTATGTTCAGCCACTACAAAAGTATCTATCTTTCCCTTTTGACTGTTGCAATGCTTGGGTTTGAACCAGTTTTTGCCGCGACTTCCGCTAGGGAATACCGCTCTATTGGTTTATCTTACCGGGCTAACGCACGTTACGACGATGCGATCGCAGCTTTTAAAAAATCCGTTCAACTTGAACCGCAAAATGCCTCTGGGCGCGTGCTGTTAGGTTGGACTCAACATCTAGCAGGACAAGAAAAAGCCGCCGCCGAGTCTTTGTTACCAGCAATTTACAATAATCCGCAATACGTCCCCGCCCTCAATGCTTTAGGAATTGTGTATTTAGTAAATGGCGATGTCACGGCGGCGGTAGCTACTCATACTTGGGCAGCAATGGTAAAACCAAATAATGAGATTGCTTACTACAACTTAAGTTTATCATTGCATCAATTAAAACTGTATAGTTTGGCAGTTGCTGCGGCTACAAAGGCAGCAAAACTTGAACCTAGTAATCCTCATCCTTTAGTTGCTAAAGCGATCGCTTACTGGAATTTAGGCGATCGCACATCGGCAAAACTAACTTATCGTCAAGCCTTAAATTTAGATCCTAGGTACAATAGCGTTGTTTTTCTAGAACATCTCCAAAAAGCTGCTTTTAGTCGTTCACAAATTGCGCTTGTAAAGCAAGTTCTTTTAGCTACACGATCAACATAATTTATGTTCTTAACTTTTAAGCTGTGATCGCTAATTTATTAACGCTATAAGTTAATTCTCGCTCTTGCTGCAATAGTTTTGCTAATGCTTCTGCTGTCACAGGGCGACTGATATAATAACCTTGAATCTCATCGCAGTCATGTTTTTGCAAGTATTCTAATTGTGTTTGAGTTTCAACTCCTTCGGCTATGACATTTAATTGTAAGTTATGTGCTAGAGAAATAATTGCTTTGACAATTGCCGCATCATCCGAACCAACTGTTAGATCGCGGACAAAAGATTGATCTATTTTGAGTACATCAATCGGCAGACGTTTCAAATAATTTAATGATGAATAACCCGTGCCAAAATCATCAAGGGATAAGGTAACGCCCATCGCGTGCAATTGATTCATTGTATTAATTGCTTGCTGAATATTTTCTATAATCAAGCTTTCAGTTATTTCTAATTCTAAGTAACTAGCTTTTAAATCTGTCTCTTGCAAAACTTGAGCAGTAATATCTGTCAAATTTTGATCTTTAAATTGGCGCGATGATATATTAACTGCCATTTTTATTCGTGGTAATCCTACTAATTGCCAGCTACGATTTTGGGCGCAAGCAGTACGCAATACCCATTCACCTATAGAAATAATTAAACCAGTTTCTTCGGCAATGGGAATAAATTTAGCTGGAGAGACAAAACCATGAATTGGACTATGCCAACGTAACAAAGCTTCTACGCCAATAATTTTTCCACTGCGGAGACAAACTTGAGGTTGATAATGCAACAGCATTTCTCCATTTTTAATCGCATTATGTAAGTCTTTCTCTAACACCAACCGCTCTTGTAGTTTGTTGTTTAATTCGCGACTATAAAATTGATATTTATTTTGTCCTTGCGCTTTAGCTCGATCCATTGCCCTAACAGCATTACCCAAAATACTATCTACTTCTGTATGATCATTTGGATAGATGCTAATTCCAATACTGACACTATTAAAAACTTCATTGTTATTTATTGATACAGATTTTGTTAACTCATTAATAATTTTTTCTACTAACTCGACTACCTCATCTACAGATTTGATATTTGTTTGAATAATTGCAAATTTATTACTTTCAAGACGTGCCAGTATCTCACGATTGCTCAGACAGCTAGTTAATGTTTGACCTGCACTTCTGAGAACTAAATTGCCTACTTCATAGCTTAGAACATTATTAATATTTCTTAGGCTATCTAAGCTTAAACAAATTACTGTAAATAGTTGATTGTTTTGGTTTTGAGATATAACTTGCTGGAGGCGATCGTCAAACAAAATTCGATTAGGTAATCCTGTTAAGTTATCGTAATTAGCAATATGCTCAATAACTTCGTCTAACTTTTTTAGAGTGTGAAAAGTGTCTGCCATCAATATACCAGCTTCATCTGTAAAGTTGGTAGGTAAAGATGATAATTGACGATTATTAAGATAATGGCGCATTGCCAAAAATGTTAAAGTTACTGGAGCTAGTAAGTTATGTAAAGCATAAAGAGTTAATGCTGTACCAAGTAAAGTAGCTATTAAGGCGATCGCAATTACCCTTACTTTAATATCTATAGGAAAGGATACGGAAATTACAAAATAAATTAGTAGTGATAGTAATGGAACGTGCGTACCTAAAAAGGCAATCAACATAATTTTGCCTTTGTAGCTATTCAGATAAGGAACCTTGGATAATGCGGAATATAAATACAA